>JAZSMN010000095.1:0-10485 GCA_045535925.1 Eubacteriales bacterium | reverse complement strand
CATCGGTTGTTCTGCCAAGGGCATAGCCGGGTAGCCGCGTACGGATGTAATAAACGCTGAAGGCATCTAAGCGTGAAGTACACCTCAAGATGAGATATCCCATCATTTTAAATGAGTAAGGTCACTTGTAGACTACGAGTTTGATAGGTCAGAGATGTAAGCACAGTAATGTGTTCAGTTGACTGATACTAATAGACCGAGGGCTTGAACAACCTTATTAGTTCAAGCATCATTTGCAATCACGCTTCGCTTGTTTCCTTTCAAAGGCCTTTATTCGGTTTTCAATGGATATTTCCAAGAGGCAAATGTCCATCCACCCTTACCGAGAGGGTGATTTGTTTTATCTTTATTCCTCGATAGCTCAGTCGGTAGAGCGCATGACTGTTAATCATGATGTCACTGGTTCGAGCCCAGTTCGGGGAGCCAAAGGGGTTAGGTTTTACTGACCTCTTTTTTATTTTGCACCGAGTGTGTAACCAGTGACACCAGATGAACAGTCATTGTTTGCTACGCAAACTGACTGTTAAGGGGCTACCGTGCAGAGAGTTTGATTTTGAGTGAAAAAGCTTTAGTGCGATGAGTATGTATTCTCACGGCTTAACGCCCAATACCCTGACGGGTATGCACGATGTCAAGTAGAGATAGAAAATATGTTATGGGTTTGGTTAAAAGCCAAAGGACTTGCACGAAAGTGTGAGTCCTTTTTCTATGGCTCCGAACTTAATGGGCTCAAACCGGTGACACCAGTCCGAACAATCATTGTTCGGTCTGGGAATCAGAATTAACAGGAATGATGTACTTTAAGTTGTGAAAATGACTATAAGACCGAACTGACTGTTAAAGGGCTACCGTGCGGGAGGTTTCTTATTAGATGAAAAAGCCGTTGTGCGATAGGTAGGTATTCCCACGGCCTAACGCCCAATACCCTGACGGGTATGCACGATGCCAAGAAAAAGTAGAGAAAGAAAACGTGTGTTGTTATAGTAAAAGAGCCAAAAATGTTGGATTTTCTACCTTTTTTAAATAAAGCAAAAAACAAAGGGCCTTGTTTTTACAAGGCTCTTTGTTTTTACAATCCGTATTCTATCCGGACTGCTAATTTTTATTTTGTTGTATTATTGTTCCTTGCCGTAAAACTCTGTAAGAAGTTCTTCTGCTATACCTACGCAGGCTGATTCCAATCCCTTAGTGAAATATGTATTATTTGCCTCGTAGCCACCCTCGTCAAAAGCGACGTCGGTAATTAGATACCCCTCGTTACCATTCGCAAGTGCAACGCAGAATACTGTCTTATCATTAAGAATCGGTAGTGCTTCGGTGGCAAAAGTGTAATGTGTAAGAGGCTCACCGCCAAAACCGACAAATGCAATATCACCAAATCCCAAAACGGTTACAGGTATAGTTTGATACTGTGGAACATTGCGTAGCGAAGCAATTCTCCTTATACGAGGATATATATCCCAATCAACCGTTCTTTTGCCGGCCGAAACCTCTTCACAAATACGAACGTATTCGTCAAAATTCTCCTCGCCCTCGGTATTAGTTTTGTTATACGCGTTTTTGATACCACCGTAGACCTTTTCATCGGTATGAGTGGTAGTCTTTTCCCACATTTCCTTCACCGTATCCGCGATAACTCTACCCATATGGCGGCTAAATTCATAGTCTTTCTTAGGTGGGCGAGTAGCGAGAGGCTTCAGGAAATCTATATGGTTGCTGTCGCCCTGGCATCCTACGATACATACACAATGGGCGTCTAAATTATCCGACTCTACCGTACGACGCACAAAACCGGGCCAGTCGGCGGAATATAGACAACCACCAATTACATCGGCATGGGTAGAGAAGCTAACAAGAGCGATATCCTTCTTATTATCTCTCTTAAAACGCAACAGACGAACAGCATTATCCGCCGGGCTACAATAATCCACGGGCTTGCCATCTTCCTCCTCGCAGGGGTTGGTTTTGATAGTACCATCCTCCATTATGTACCTACGGATAAAGGAAAGAGGTACCAAAGAGTCCATCTTAGCAGAGCCAACAGTCGCCTCGCTTGCATCTGCCAGAGCCATCTGCGCCACATCACCAAACTTGCGATAGAGAGTATCCAAAAATGCCTCATCCTCTATACCGCAAGCAACACGCATAAGACTTCCTACACGATAGGAGGTGTGTTGGTGCATAGAGCAGAGCATAATCCTCTGTTGTGCAATTCCCGTGCGTTTCGAGATTAGAGCACGAACCTCCTCGCTGCAAGCCATACTCATTCCTGTAAAGTCGCAAGCAATTATAAGGTTTTGTTCATTTTCATTTCCAAAGCAAACTGCATTTAACTCCAAAGGGTCGAGCACACCTACCGAAGAGCGCTTTTCAAAATATCCCGACAACACATTTCCAAGAGGTGGTGTAACATCCACACGGGCAAATCCTGCTATAATCATTTTAGCCTCCTAAAGATAATTTATATAGACGCTATACTAAATATTGTCAATCTTCCATGTAAGTATAGCATAATTTCTTGGGGGTGTCAATATTGGGGTGCATATACCGGTTTCAAATTTTGACCGATAAATATAGTCAAAAACCACAAATATGTAAAATAAAACAGATGTTGCATACAAATTTACCCCTACTTTGCTTTGCGAGGGGGGCATACGCAATGAATTTTTAACTTGAAAATCTTTCAAGGTGATAATTTATGTAATAAGTGTAGATTTTTTTCTAATTTATGATATAATTGAAACATAAATGGTATAGAAGGAGAAAGAAATGGAACAAAGTTTTGGTGCATTTTTAAGAGAAAGAAGACAGGAAAATAATTTAACGCAAAAAGAACTTGCAAATCTCCTATTTGTTTCTGAATCTGCGGTGAGTAAGTGGGAAAAGGACGTGGCTCGTCCGGATATAATACTTCTTCCAAAACTTTGTGAAATATTAGGTGTTACCGAACATGAACTTATAACCGCAAGTATTGATAAGAAAGCAAGGGTAGAAAAGCAACAGGCAAGGAGATGGCGCATATTATCTTTTTCTTGGAGTCTGTTTTTCTATATAGCTTATGTGGCGGCTCTCATTCCTTGTTTTATATGCAATTTAGCCATAGATAAAACGCTCTCTTGGTTTTGGATAGTGGCTTCGGCTCTGCTTCTCTCCTTTACTTTCACAAATCTACCCACACTTATAAAGAAGAACAGATTGTTATTACTCCCACTGTCCCAGTATTTATCACTTGTTCTGCTCCTTTTTGTATGTTGTATTTACACCGGAGGAAACTGGTTCTTTATTGCATCTGTATCGGTTTTTACAGGACTCGTCATTGTTTTAGGACCTATATATATTGCAAAGTATGATGTATTTTCAAAACTAAGAAAATTTAATGATTTTATCTCGGTCGGTATAGATTTTATAGTTCTTAACCTTCTTTTACTCGTTATAAATTTATTTACACTAACAAACGGCTATTCTGCCGATTGGTGGTACATAACGATTGCACTTCCTATCCTGATTGCGTTATATTGTGTGCTAAACGTCCTCTTATGTGTAAGATTTATTAAGGTAAACAACTTTATTAAGAGCAGCATAATACTGTTTATTATAAATATCGTTTTGTATATTCCACCTATCTTTATAAAAGTCGATAACCCCTACATTCAAAAGGAAATAGACGATATAAATATTTTTATGGCAGATTTATCGAGATGGCAGGTAGGCGTAACGCTTGAAAATAATATCCATTTGCTCATTAGCCTTACTCTTTTGCTTTTAGCTTGTTCGTTTTTGATAGTTGGTATAGTAGTTAAGTGTTATCGAAAAAGAGGCAAGTGAAACCAAAATATGCATAAATTTCGCCATTAAAAACTTTACATAACCCACTATAAAGATTGAAATAATGGACAAAACTCGAAAAATGTCCAAAAAAGTCGAATAAAAACTTGACATAAACCTCATTTTGGGGTATAATGACCTTACTATTTATAAAAAGAAAGGTTCTGAAAATGAGTAGGACTTTAATATTATATAACCCCCTTGCCGGATGTGGAACACATCAAATTGCGGTAGATGCCCTTGTAGAAAAATATGAGAATGCTATAAAATACGATGTGACAAAGGGCATTGATTTTGCCGAACTATTTGCCGGTGTTACCGATGAGGATACTGTTATTTTGTGTGGTGGAGATGGAACACTCAACCGCTTTGTTAATGATACAAGAGGATTGACATTCCCCAAGAACCTTTTGTACTTCGCTGATGGAACAGGCAACGACTTTTTGCGTGATATTGAGGCAGATGCAAACTCGCTTATAGATATCAAAAAATACATATCCGAACTCCCCACCGTGACAGTTAACGGTAAGGAATATTGCTTTATAAATGGTGTAGGCTTTGGTATTGATGGATATTGTTGCGAAGTTGGCGATAAGCAAAGAGCAGAGGGCAAGACCAAAATCAATTACACCGCCATAGCGATAATGGGCCTATTGTTCCATTATCATCCCACAGCAGCAACAGTCATCGTAGATGGCCAAACCTATGAGTTTGATAAGGTGTGGATAGCGCCTACTATGAACGGCAGATTTTATGGTGGCGGTATGATGCCCACCCCAAAACAGGATAGATTGCGCGAAGATGGCAAACTTTCTTTGTTGGTATTCCACGGCACTGGAAAACTTCGCACTCTTACAATTTTTCCCTCGCTGTTTGAGGGCGAACACGTAAAACATACAAAGAATATCGCTATGCTTGAGGGAGATGAAATTACAGTCAAGTTTGATAGACCTGTTTCCCTGCAGATTGATGGTGAAACACATATTGGTGTTACCGAGTACTCGGCAAAAAGCAGAGCAAAATCCAGACTAACAGTTTGATTATTCAAAACCGCCCTATTTAGGGCGGTTTTTAGGTATAAAATCGCTCCATACCCATATTGCTCATATTGACAAAATGTCACGGTTGTGATAATATATATCTATAATAAAGTATTGAGGACATAGCTGATTGAGGTGCAAAAAACTACCTTTAAAACTAAAAAGCGACTGTCAATAAGTTGTGCCTTGAAATGAAAGAAGTTTTAATATGTTACTTAAACTAACCCTTATAAGAATAGAGGGCGATTATGCCATTCTTCTGTCCGAGTCGCAGGAGGAGATACCCGTGGCTATGGCACTGTTGCCTGTGGGTGCTGGCATAGGATCCCATATAGAATATGATTTTTCGGATTTTAGACTGATTGATTAAAAGGAGATAGATATGAGCGAAATAAAAACAATGCTTATAATGCTTGACTTTAAGGCAGAGTGGATAAACAAGCACAAAAATGACGAAATTCTTCCTTGCTCTTATATTCGCACCGCCGTAGAGGGTCAGTATGGTGATAAGGTTAGTATTGTTGCAGAGGCGCTAACCACCGTGATTATTGCGGTTGCCGAGACCTCTGGTATCACACCTGATGAGGTTGTAAAGTTTATAAACCAGTCGATGACTGATAAATACAGCGATACAATAGATAATATGTATTCCTATGAAATCAGGGAAAAGAAGCAGGGCGAAGAGCCTGCAAGACGCGGTAAGCGCTTTTCCTTTGACAATGTGGGCTCACACGTCGGCTCGAGTGAGAGCAAAGGTAAGATAAGCGGTGGCGGTAGTTTTTCCTTTGGTGGCAAGAAGACGGGTGACAACAGCAAGGTTGCGGCTTTCCTTGAGGAGGTAAAGGCTCTTCCCGGCAGTTCGGAATTCCTCCCCTTGATTGAGGAGTTTGCCACAATGGCGCAGAGTATAGTAAAGCGCAAGAGCGAGCCTATCTTCGTTTATCAGTCCTATCTCTTCTCTATAAATGACGGATACGGCATCGAACTTTATGTCGAGAGTATGGCAAAAGCCATCGAAACCCTTGGCATTGGCAAAATGTCCCAAAAGCGCAGAGTTATATATTGCAGCACCGATACCGAGGAGGATATGGGTGACACCCTCTCCTATGCCAACAATGCGGGTCGCGATGGTATAACCATTATTTGCATTGATATCAGCAACCAGATGGAGCATATCAAAGCACAGCGCGTCCGCACCTTCTTAAAGCACCTTGCAAAACTTAAAAACGACCAGATTATCTATATTTTCCGCGTGCCCTTCGTTGATAGGGAAGTGTTAGAGCGCACTCTTATTAGCCTGAATGAGAAGTTCTACATCCGTGACATCACATTCCCGCCTCTTTCTATGCCCGAACTTAAAACGGTAGCACATAAGGCGTTTGACGAGAATGGTCTTTCTCTTGACGAGGAGGCATGGGATTTGTTCACCGCTCGTATTGCCGAGGAGAAGCGAGATGGACGTTTCTACGGCCTTGAAACCGTACATAAGATAGTAAAAGAAACTATCTATCGCAAATACTTGGCAGATGCTGTAAACGGCAACAACACTGACAAAATCATCAAAAATGACATTCTTGGACTTGTTTCCGAGGACGAGATTGACCACCGTAGCGGCTTTGAAATGCTGGAGGCTTTGGTTGGTACAGAAAGCATTAAGGACAAAATCCTTGAGATAGTTTCACAAATCGAGCTTTCAAGAGTAAACAAGGAGCTTGGCGCCCCCTGCTTGCATATGCGTTTCCTTGGTAACCCCGGTACAGGTAAGACCACCGTCGCAAGAATTATCGGTAGAATACTTAAGGACAAGGGGGTATTGCGTATAGGTGCATTCTTCGAGTATGCGGGCAGAGATTTCGTAGGTCAGTACATTGGTGAAACAGCACCTAAGGTAACAGGTATGTGCCGTGACGCATACGGCTCGGTATTGTTTATTGACGAGGCATATTCGCTTTGCCGTGACACCTCAAACACCAAGGATTATGGTAGAGAGGCGCTGGATACCCTTATCGCCGAGATGGAAAACCACAGAGATGACTTTGTCGTAATTATGGCGGGTTATACCGAGGATATGGACAGAATGATGAAGGGCAACGCAGGTCTTGCCAGCCGTATTCCTTACACAATAGAGTTCCCCAACTTCACAAGAGAGCAGCTCTATGAGATATTTGTCAAGATGCTTGGCAAGAAAATCTCGGTAGAAGAAGGCTTCCTTGATGACGTTAAGTCCTATTTCGAGTCGCTCTCCGAGTCTTACATCACATCCAAGGAGTTCAGTAACGCGCGATTTGTCCGTAACCTCTTTGAGCGTACATGGGGCAAGGCGGCACTTCGTTGCCAGCTTGCAGGAGATGAGGACATCATACTCACCCGTGCAGACTTCTCGCGTGCTACCTCCGACCGTGAGTTTGCCTCCCTCGACCAGAAAAAGACCTCTCGTATAGGCTTCTGATTGTCAAACTCTTCTAAAAACTAAATAAAAATTAAAAGCAAGGATATTTATCCTTGCTTTTTCTATATAAAAAGAAAACTGCTACCCAAGGGGTAGCAGTTTTAAATTATTCGTCATACTTATCGTGGATTTCTTCTCTCCAGTCGGGAGTATAACCATTATCAATAAGCTGTTGTTCTACGTGTTCATCAATCTTGAACAGTTTGCGCATTAAGAATGCACAGAGTGCTATAAGCAAGGAGGGAACGACAATACATGCAACATAAAGAAGGAGGAATGCACCGATGCCTCCAACAATTGCATCAATCTCACCTTCGCCCATAAATAGCATTAGGGCAAGACCGATTCCAAACAAAACAAGCGCCAAGTCTACAAGGTACATAACAAATCTACGAACAAAGGAGATTATACCGCTTAAGAACTCGAAAATGTGGAAAATAATGTTGAAGGAGTAGGGAGTAATACGGGAGAAATCTTTGTAGGTTGTGATTTTAGACCTTCTCTCGGTGTGGCGCTCGGTAGTGCGCACATAGACATCACCAACCCATTCGCCAGAGGTGTTTTCTACCTGTTCATCCCATTCCGTACGTTCAGAATGGCTACCTATGTATTCCCAACCGAAGGCTTTTTTCTCAAGCTTAACAAGCCATCCGTCAAGGAAAACAGCAGGAACTTGCTTAAATTCAAACTTGAATTTGATGCTCATAATGTTCTCCTACAATTTAGTATTTATGCTGTAATTATAACATAAGAAAATATCGTTGTCAATGAAAAATACATAAAATGTTCACAAATTATGTCCAAAATTACACTTTTTTGAATATAATGAGTAGAAAATTGGTTAATTATCGATGCCAATTATTTTATCAAAACAGCCTCACCGGTTGCATAATTAATCTCAATACCGGGCTGATTGTTGTACACATATACGCAGAAGCAAATACCGTCACCGCTATCCTCTACCGAAATAGCCTCCATAAGCACACCGCGCGCCACAAGATTATCACCGTCATATATAGGTGTAACTCTATACATTACATGGTTGTTTGTATCCTTTATATAGTCGGCAACCATATTTTCAAAGGGAAGCATTCCGTCCACATTCATATATCTTGTTCCGGTTATTAGGTTGTTACGGTTTGCGTTTTCTGCCGTCAATTGCCAGCCTATTAGGTGACAACGGTTGTAAAGATACTTGCCATCTACAATATCAAACTTAAGAGTTTGCCAACCCGAGGGCTTAACACTTCCTATACTGCCACGCTCCTCGCCCTCTTCTGGCATAAGGTCTTTGCCTATGCAAGCAATAACGACGGTACATCTACCAAGTCCATCCATATCATAGTATGTTTCATAGGATTCGTTGACAATCTCATCCTCGGTAAAGAAGGGGATGTTATCATTTATAATGACATATGGTGTGTCTGTAAATTCGGGTATTTCGTCCAGCGAAACCGAAGGAATGTTAGGTTTCGCTTCTCCAAACAACAGGTCTTCAATAACCGAAAGATCAATGCTTATGCCAAACTCCTCGAGCATATCGCAGGAGGTAAAGCATAGCGCAAATATAAGCAATAAAGCTACGAGTGATAGAATCTTTTTCATCTTTCAAAAACTCCTTTTGTTATTTTTTCGTGAGCCTTTCCCACAAATTCATATTCCAAAACCTTACTAAAACCGACCGCTTCTGGCACAGCTATAAAAGAGGTGTCAAAGGGATATTTTCTGCCCCAACGATATATAATCAGCCTCGACACATCTTCTAAAAAACCATCGGGACTTACCCTCTCGGTAAACATAATTTCTCCTTCTGGCACATCGGTGGGCAAATTGCTAATTACCTTAACACGGTCTTCATATCCCTCAAACAGGGGTAGGGAATACTCCTCTATATAAATATAACCGTCTGTGTTTTTACATAGATCATCGATAAGAAGTCTATCTCGACTTTGTCTGCGTTTGTTAAAGGTCATTCCACCCCTGTCACACAGACACAGGATAACTGTATAGTTTTTCACAAAGACCTCCTTTAATAATTCCTTCTACATTTTGCCACACATAAGCAAAAACTGGAGAAACCCTTCACATATAGTATAGCATTTTTGCCGTTTTGGTGCAATAGGAAAAGCGAAAATATTGAATTTAATTTAACACGGGTATACACTTTGGTGTTTTATTGCCTTTTTTCGCCCTTGGCTCACTCTAGAAATGAAAAAATAAGAAAACTGAGGCTCAATCGAACCTCCGTTTTCTTAGAGTAAAAGGGGGGAGAGGAGAAATATTCCTCGTCCTCCCCCTTATAAACAACTCAAACCCTTATAAAACAACCAAAAGATTATTTCTTAAAGATCTCGTTGTATTTTGCAAGATAGTACTCGTAGAAATCTACAATTACCTCATCCAAGGAATCTTTATATTTGTTGTAGGATGCTTTTGCAGCTGCTACATAACTATGGTATTGGCTAATCAAATCCTGGTTTTCGGGATTACCAATGTACGAAACATATAGCAATTCCATCTGGATAATAGCCTGAACATCATTTGCAGGAACGCTTCCCGAAGAGAAGTGTGCGAGTATTGCGTTGTAGTAAATGCTAGAACCACTATTATTCATAATTAATGAATAGAACAGCATCTTCGCATCATCTCCAAGATTTTGGAAGCTCTTGAGAAGTGTTGCAATCTGCTCGGGTGTAGCAGATCCGCTTGTGACACCGTCGCCATAGTAAGCCGAGATGATATCTGATGCCAGTGCCATAAATTCGCGAAGATCACTGCGTTCGCTGTACAACATCCAAAGGGGAATATTGTAGGGGCTCTCTACGGTTCCTATATTAATGGGAGTAAATGTTAGGTTATAGTAGAAGGTAACCTTAACATTAAACAAAGCCATATCAATAGTCATATCTGCTCCGCCGATAGAATACTCACAGCAGGTAAGTGCATACATCACATTCTCATTCTCGGAAGCGAGAAGGCTATTGTATGTGGTAATAATCTTTTCTGCAAGAGGATAGAGCCAAGCCTTTAAGTATTGCTTGTCAGCATCGGATGCGGTGTTGCCATTGATAATATAATAGATCTTGTAGAAATTGTTGAGGTCACCCTGAAGATCCTTGATAGCGTTCTCATACTCGCCAAGGTCGGGAGTATTTACGTTAGTATAGGACT
>JAZSMN010000223.1:0-5526 GCA_045535925.1 Eubacteriales bacterium | reverse complement strand
GCTCTAATTGTCTTCCTAAGCCCGCTTGGCCTCCGACTTGCCTAGACCTGTCAGGGTGAGGAAGACTTCGCCCACCTTTGCCTCTTTCTTCTTTTCTGTGCCGTCGCCTACTACCTTAAATATAATAGTCAGCTTTCCGTCCTCGCTGTCGCATACCGATATGGGTCTGCGAAGGTAGAAGCCGTCAAGCTTTATGTTTACAAACTGTCCTGACGAGGTGATGTCGGTTGTGTCACCTTCAAGCACCCATTCGTAGGTATTCTTTGCAATTCTTTTGTTAGATACAAGGGTAAAAAGTGTATCCTTCATTGAATGGTATTTCCTTTCTGTATTTGGGTTGCCCTGTACCCGTGTCGAGAAAACAGGGCAATTCCGTCAACCATTGTTTACAATTAACTATCTATTGTCGAGATAGTAATGGTGATATCCTCCAAGACGTCAAGAAGCACTCTTACAGTATCAAGCGAGGTGAAGAGGGTAGTGTTGGTCTCTACCGCAAGTCTTCTGATTTCGTAGCCGTCCTTTTGTCCGGAGGTGGAGCTTACATCGCTGGTGTTGATAACATAGGCTATGTGACCCGAGCGGATAGAGTCGGGAATATCGTTCGAGCCCTCGCTTATCTTCTCCTTTACTCTTGTGCGAATACCGTTCTGCTTGAGGAAGCGAGCGGTACCACCGGTAGCCTCGATATTAAATCCAAGGTTGTAGAAGCGGCGGATAAGGAGAGGCGCCTCTTCCTTGTCGCAGTCGGCTATGGTTACAAGCACAGTACCATAGTTTTGTACGGTCATACCCGATGCCTGAAGCGCCTTGTAGAATGCGCGGTAGAGGTCGTCGTCATAGCCGATAGCCCCACCGGTCGACTTCATCTCGGGGGAGAGGTATGCGTCGATACCGTTAATCTTCTTGTGCGAGAATACAGGAACCTTGCAGTACCATCTCTTCTTCTCCTCGGGATAGAGGTCGAAGATGCCCTGCTCCTTGAGAGTGTGACCGAGAATAACCTCGGTTGCAATATCTGCCAGCGAGTAACCGGTAGACTTGGAAAGGAAGGGAACCGTTCTCGAGGAACGGGGGTTAACCTCGATGATATATACATCGTCGTTGTTGTCAACGATGAACTGAATGTTGAATAGACCTACAATACCAATGCCAAGACCAAGAGCCTTGGAGTAGGTGAGAATCTTGCCCTTAACCTTGTCCGAGATGGAGAAGGAGGGATAGATGCTTATAGAGTCGCCCGAGTGAACGCCTGTACGCTCGACAAGCTCCATGATACCGGCGACAAATACGTCTCTGCCGTCGCAGATAGCATCGACCTCGACCTCTTTACCCTGAATGTAGTGGTCTACAAGCACGGGCTTGTCCTCGTCGATTTCAACCGCGGTGCGCAGGTAGTGGCGGAGCTGCTCCTCGTTGCCGACAAGCTGCATAGCTCTACCGCCAAGGACAAAGCTGGGGCGAACAAGCACAGGGTAGCCTATCTCCTTTGCCACTCTTACGCCGTCCTCAATCTTGGTAACAGCCTGACCCTTGGGCTGGGGGATGTTAAGCTCTTCGAGAATCTTCTCGAAGGTGTCGCGGTTTTCTGCTCTGTCGATAGCCTCACAGTCGGGGCCGATAATCTTTACACCTCTTGCCGCCAAGGGAGCAGCCAGGTTAATAGCGGTCTGACCACCAAGAGAAGCTATTACACCGTCGGGCTGCTCAAAGTCGATGACACTCATTACGTCCTCGACGGTCAGGGGCTCAAAGTAGAGCTTGTCCGAGCAGGTGTAGTCGGTGGAAACCGTCTCGGGGTTGTTGTTTATGATAATTGCCTCATATCCACAGTTGCGAATGGTGTTTACTGCGTGAACGGTGGAGTAGTCAAACTCGACACCCTGTCCGATACGGATAGGACCTGCACCAAGCACGATAATTTTCTTTCTGTTTGTGTGGATAGACTTGTTTTCGCCGGTGAAGGAGGAGTAGAAGTAGGGGATATACGCACCAACGTGGGCAGTGTCAACCATACGGAAGGCGGGGATAATGCCGTTTGCCTTTCTCACCGCTACCACATCAAGCTCGGCCGAGGACCAAAGCTTTGCGATATACTTGTCCGAGAAGCCCATAACCTTTGCCGCCTTAAGCACGGTGGGGTCCTTAACATTTGCCTTAAGGGTTGCCTCCATGTCGGTAATCTTCTTGAAGGACTCAAGGAAGTAGGGTGTTATCTTGGTGATATTGTGAAGCTCTTCAATCGAGTGCCCACGGCGAAGAAGCTCTGCTATTACAAACGCGTTGTCATCGTGGAAGTCGCCGAGGTACTCTATCATTTCTTCGTCGGTCTTGGAGTCATACTTCGCCATATGGAGGTGGCAAACACCGATTTCAAGAGACCTAACCGACTTGAGGATACACTCCTCAAGGTTAGAGCCGATACCCATACACTCGCCTGTCGCCTTCATCTGTGTACCAAGCTTGTTAGGTACGCTTGTGAACTTATCGAAGGGGAAGCGGGGGAACTTCGCTACTATATAATCAAGAGAGGGCTCGAAGGAAGCCTTTGTTCCTGCTACCGAGATTTCATCAAGAGTCATACCTACTGCAATCTTTGCGGTAACTCTTGCGATGGGGTAGCCCGAAGCCTTGGATGCGAGGGCAGAGGAACGGGAAACTCTGGGGTTTACCTCTATGAGGTAGTATTCAGAGGAGTCGGGGTTGAGTGCGAACTGAACGTTACAGCCGCCCTCGATTTTAAGCTCCTTGATAAGCTTGATAGCCGAATCGTTAAGCATCTTGAGGTCGTGGTCGTTAAGGGTGAGGATGGGTGCTACAACCATACTGTCACCGGTGTGTACACCGACAGGGTCAATGTTTTCCATACCACAGATGGTGATAGCGTGGTCAGCCGAGTCGCGCATAACCTCAAACTCGATTTCCTTAAATCCCTTTACACTCTTCTCTACAAGCACCTGGTGAACAGGGGATGCGGTGAGTGCGTCGTTTGCCACAATCAACAGCTCTTCGCGGTTGTATGCAAATCCACCACCGGTACCACCGAGGGTAAAGGCGGGACGAAGAACAACAGGGTAGCCTATCTTTTCTGCAGCGGCAAGCGCCTCATCAATGGTGTTTGCTATATCCGAGGGGATAACAGGCTCACCGATAGACTCGCACAGCTCTTTGAAGAGCTCGCGGTCCTCTGCACATTCGATACTACGGCTGGAGGTACCGAGCAGCTCGACTCCGTTTTCCTTAAGAATACCCTTCTTTTCGAGGAGCATAGCCATATTAAGACCGGTCTGTCCACCGATACCGGGGACAATTGCATCAGGTCTTTCATAGCGGATAATCTTTGCCACATATTCAAGTGTAAGCGGCTCCATATACACCTTGTCCGCTATGGTGGTGTCGGTCATAATTGTTGCGGGGTTGGAGTTTACGAGAATAACCTCGTAGCCCTCCTCCTTGAGAGCGAGGCAGGCCTGTGTGCCGGCGTAGTCAAACTCTGCTGCCTGACCTATGACTATCGGACCGGAGCCGATTATCATAATCCTCTTCAAATCACTTCTCTTTGCCATTTCTATATTCCTCCTAATTAATTAACAATTGTAAAGACGAGAGTCGATATACACGGCCCTCTCGCCATAGACGGTGGCGAGGCATCTGCCCTTAACCGTGGCGCCCTTGTAGGGGGTCGCGCGGCCCTTGGAGAGAAACTCGTCGGGGTCGATAGTGTACTCTTCGCCGAGGTCGAATATGGTAAAACCAATATCGCTCTCTATACCAAAGCGCTCTCTGGGATTTTTCGACAGAAGCTCTATAAGTCTCTCCATAGTGATAACACCCTTTGCTACAAGCTCGGTGTACAGCACGGGGAAGGCGGTCTCTATACCAACCACACCCATCAGGCTCTTTTCAAGGCCGCGGGACTTCTCCTCGTGGCTGTGGGGTGCGTGGTCGGTGGCTATCATATCAATAGTGCCGTCCTTGATACCTTCTATCAGGGCGAGGCGGTCACGCTCGGAGCGCAGGGGGGGATTCATCTTGAATCTGCCGTCCTCCTCGAGGCACATATCCGTGAGGGTCAGGTAGTGGGGCGCGGTCTCGCAGGTGACGTCGACACCCCTTCTCTTCGCCTCTCTTATCACCTCTACACTCTCGGCCGAGGATATGTGGCATACGTGGTATGCACATCCCACCTCTTCGGCGAGGCGGAGGTCTCTTGCTATCTGTCCCCACTCGCTCTCGGAGCATATACCCCTGTGACCGTGGGCCCTTGCATACTCGCCGTCGTGGATATATCCACCGCGAAGGAGCGAGTTGTCCTCGCAATGTGCGACTATCATCTTGCCGAGGCTCTTTGCTTTTTCCATAGCAGAGCGCATCATTTCCTCGCTCTGCACACCGCGACCATCGTCAGAGAAGGCGATAACCTTATCCGCAAGGCCCTCCATATCCGCAAGCTCCTCACCCTTTTGCCCGACTGTGATACAGCCGTAGGGGAATACAGCGATGGAAGCCCCTCTCTTGATAGCCGCCAACTGCTCGTCAAGATGTGGAAGCGAGTCGGGGCAGGGGTTGAGGTTTGGCATAGTGCACACTGCGGTGTAGCCACCGTGGGCAGAGGCGCTCGAGCCGCTCTCCATGGTCTCTTTATAAGAAAAACCCGGCTCTCTGAAATGCACATGAACATCACAGAAACCGGGAAGAATAACAACATTATTAAAAACGGGATAAAGGGTGACGTCCATATCACCCGCATAGGAAGAAAGGGTATTGCCATCAAATATCATATCGCCGACGAGCATCTTACCGTCGGTATATATTCTTGCTGACTTAAACAGGACTTTCACTGTCGTACTCCTTTCACTCGGTATAATAGAGAACCCAAACCGACAAAAGAGCATACCAATAGCCCCCAACGAAAAAGTCGGGTGGCACGAGTATCTGAAACCTTGTCGGCATCTCTGTACCGAATTAAAGATTTATTTTCTCCTAATTATAACACGATATAGGGTAATTGTCAAGCCAAAAAGCGAAAAAAGACAGCTTTGTAAGGGTGGAATTTCTCAAACCTTCTTCTCTTTACAATTTGTCGTTTTTACGGGCAATAATTTGCCCCACTAATTGTTCATTTCTACCAAAAAAATCGCTACATTTTCGTATAAATAAAGAATTGATTTATCCAAAACTAAATGTTAAAATATGAGTATGAAATCTAAAAAATTTCAAAATACAAAAAAAGGAGAATGCTTTTATGAACAACCTTCGTAAAATCTTTTGTGCGGTTTTGGTATTTGCAATCCTTTGCAGCGCTCTTGCATTTGTGATTAACGCCGAGACCACCGAATTCACCCCCCTGAGAACTATGGCGGCGGCGGATGGCGTCCCCGCTAATACAAAATCGTTAGCTGAGGGCAACCTCTTCTACGACTTTGCTACCTGGGGCGCTCAGGACGCTTACAAGAACACTCTTCAGCCCTATATCGTATACGATAATGGTAGCGAAGATGGTTACTACCTCGCCAGAGTAGAGAG
>JAZSMN010000082.1:0-3733 GCA_045535925.1 Eubacteriales bacterium | reverse complement strand
ACCAAAATTCACAGCCATCCGCGTGGGGCTCGAGGAATATGCCCTCCTCGTGGGCGTCCATAATGGTCTTACAGATATAGAGTCCAAGGCCCACACCATGTTTGTCAAGGCCGCGGCTCTTGTCCGACTTGTAGAAGCGGTCAAAGACCTTTGCCGCCTCATCTTTTGGGATAACCTGACCGTCGTCATAGACCGAAACTCTAACCTTCTTGCCAGCAATACAGCTTATTTTTAGGATAAATCGACCATTTTCCCTTGAGAACTTTATAGCATTGTGGCAGAGGTTGTAGAGCACCTGATAGATAGCATCCTTGTCGGCTATGACAGGGATATTATCCTCGACTACATCAAACTCCACATCCAGCTTTTTGTCCTCGATTTCCTTCTCGAATGATATGATAATAAGCCTTGCAACCTCGGCAATGTCAAAGTTTTCCATATTAAACTTTCTATCCCCCGACTCAAGACGAGAGATATCAAGCAGCTGACCCACCAGGCGCGAGAGCCTGTGCACCTCGCTGGAAATCACACCAAGATAGTGGTCCTGCTGTTCTTTTGGGATAGCACCCGAGGTAATACCGTCGATAAAGCCGGATATGGTGGTCATAGGTGTCCTCAAATCGTGAGAAACACTGGCCAAGAAGGAGTTACGCATTCCCTCGAGGTTTTCCAGCGACTCTGCCATATAGTTTAGCGCACCCGCAAGCTCGGCAACCTCGCCCGAGCCCTGTACTGTAAGTCGCTCGGAGAAGTCCCCCTTGGCATAGCGCTTTGCCGCACCCGCCATATTCTTCAGGGGGTGGCTAATCCTCTCGGTGATGATATACGAGGCGATAACCGCCGCAAGCATAATCCACAAAGAGCAGTTCATAACCGTGCTACGCACGACGGTAATAAGCCTGTCCTCGCTCTCGGTGGATGCTACCGAGATAGCATAGCCTCGCCTTTCATTTTTTGTCACAATTTCCTTGGCATAGAATATAGACCGTTCCTCGGTCAGTCCATCAATTTTGCCCTCGTAAACAAGATGCTTCTCTCCCTCGGGGTTCTCCTTTTCTTCAAAGAGCGAGCGCTTGATTACGATATCCTTCAAGCTATCAGGGTCCACCGACTCGCCACCCATTGTACAAAGCAAAATCCTGCCCTCCGCATCGGTGACAACAATATGGAATTTATAGTCCAGGTTTACAAGGGGAATAAGCGTGGTTATATGCTCAGCATCACCGTGGGTGATGCTATTCTGTAGGTTTTCCACCTTTTTATCGACAAAGTATTCGGCGACCACCTCGCTCGACATCTCTAACTTTTGAAGCTTGTCGGCATTGACGTGGGCACGCACCATAGAGGTAATTATAGAAGCAAGTAGCAAAAAGCTTATAAATATAATGACTGAAAATGTTATTAGATACTTAAAAAAGTTGCTTTTGAACATTTTTCTCTCCGCAAATGGGGTTTTTATTTGATTATACAATTTTTATCCTTGATTGTCAAATAATTTTATTAATAAGATTGACTAATTTTTATATTTGTGATAAAATATCAAGGAAATGAATATTTTGAGGTTTTTAATATGATAGTAACAAGATTTGCCCCCAGCCCCACAGGCTATATGCATATCGGCAACCTTCGTACAGCACTCTACTCCTACCTTATCTCCAAGCACGAGGACGGCACTTTTATCCTTCGTATCGAGGACACCGACCGCGAAAGACTTGTAGAGGGGGCGACCGATATTATTAAGTCCACACTTAAAATCACAGGCCTCGGCTACGACGAAGGCCCCGACGTAGGTGGCGAGCACGGCCCCTATGTACAGAGCGAGAGAAAGGAAATCTATCTCGAGTACGCTAAGAAGCTTGTCGAGATGGGATATGCCTACTACTGCTTCTGCACCAAGGAAAGACTGGAGAAGCTCCACGAAGAGGACGCGACCGGTGGATATGACCGCCATTGCCGTAACCTCTCCAAGGAAGAGATAGAGAAAAACCTTGCCGCAGGTATCCCCTATGTAATTAGACAGAAGATGCCCACCGAGGGCGTGACCTCCTACATCGACTCTGTTTTTGGCGAGATTTCTATGAACAACGAGGAGCTGCAGGACCAGATACTTATCAAGGCTGACGGCTTCCCCACATACAACTTCTGCCACGTCATAGACGACCACCTTATGGGTGTCACCCACGTTGTAAGAGGCTCGGAGTACCTTACCTCCACCCCCAAGTATGTGCTTCTCTATGACGCATACGGCTGGGAGAGACCTACCTATGTTCACCTCCCCCTCTTGATGGGTAAGAATGCGGACGGCTCTATCTCCAAGCTCTCCAAGCGCCACGGTGCCGTTTCCTTCCAGGACCTTCTTGACGACGGCTACCTTCCCGAGGCTATTATAAACTACATCGCCCTGCTTGGCTGGTGCCCCAAGAACAGCGAAACCGAGTTCTTTACCCTCGACGAGCTTAAGGGTGCGTTCACCATCGACGGTGTATCCAAGTCGCCCTCGGTATTCGACTTTGAGAAGCTGCTTTGGTTTAACGGCGAGTATATCCACAAACTCACAGAAGAGGACTTCGCGCAGCAGGTAGAGCGCTTTATCACCGTCGAAATCCCCGCAAATGTCAACAAAGCTCGTATGCTCTCGCTCCTTCGCACAAGAATTGCAAAGCTCTCCGAGATAAACGAGAAGATGTCCTTCTTCCTCGCCCTCCCCGACTATGAGAAGGAGCTGTTCCTTAACAAAAAGAACAAAATTGCCGACTATGATATAGTTAAGACCGTCCTGACCGAGGCTATCGATATCCTTGGTGGTGTGGAAGGCTTTGACAACGATACCCTCTTTGCCTCTCTTACTCCCCTTACCGAGAAGCTTGGTCTTAAGCTCGGTACAATTATGTGGTGTGTGAGAATTGCGGTTTCCGGTATGTCTAACACCCCTGGTGGTGCTACCGAAATTATGGAGGTTATCGGCAAGGAAGAGAGCCTTAAGAGACTGGGACTTGCTCTTACCAAGATTTAATCTATGAAACAGACCACTCTTATTTATATCGAGAGGGACGCAAAGTACCTGATGATACACCGAACCAAGAAGTCGTCTGACGAAAACCGCGACAAATGGATAGGTATAGGAGGCAAGTTTGAAGAGGGCGAGAGCCCCTTTGACTGTATTCGTCGCGAGATGCTTGAAGAGACGGGGCTTGTACCAAACACTCTTGCCTACCGAGGAATTGTGACCTTTGTCAGCGACCAATATGGCACCGAGTTTATGCACCTCTTTAAGTGCTGTGACTTCTCGGGTGAAGAGCAGCTAACCTCGGACGAAGGCGAGCTCGAATGGATAGACAAGGAGAGCCTGCTTACCCTACCTATGTGGGAGGGGGACAAAATCTTCCTGTCCCTGCTCGACGAGGATGTCCCCTTCTTCTCGCTTAAGCTTGTGTACCGGGGTGACAAGCTGACAAGCCACACTCTTGATTTTTAACGAATTTGGTTAGATAAATTTATTTTTTTAAAGGCTTTGCCTCCTGGCAAAGCCTTTTCTTTGTCCTCTTTATACGGACCGCCCTGGACGTCGGTTCCTACATTAACTTTTCAATTTCAATTTTCCATTAGACGGACCGCCCTGGACGTCGGTCGATACATTTACCCCTCACACTCTTCATATTCCTCGTCGGCGCGCTTGCACATACAGGTGTGACCTATTTGATTAGAACTTACAAAAAAGCCGTATTCACAGTTC
>JAZSMN010000256.1:0-5627 GCA_045535925.1 Eubacteriales bacterium | reverse complement strand
ACCTATAAAATGGCTATTGACAGTTATTTCTCTGGCAATTACCAATACAATCCTCTTTGGTACCGAGAGCTTGAGTCGGTTAGCCATCGTGACTATGCCACAGGCTATTATTTCTCCGACTCTCACACCGATGCCAATACGTCAGAAATCAATGGTTATATCAAGGATAAGGCGTATCTTTGCGTGGTCCTTGGATACGATGAAGAGCGCGGCCTCTCCCTGTGTGGACAAAGAAACAAAATGCAGGTCGGTGACGAGATAGAAATTCTCACCCCCGGTAGTGTTGGTAGACCCTTTACACTAACCGAAATATATGACACCGACGGCAACCCTATTGAGAGCACCCCTCACCCCTATATGAACTTCTATATCCGTGCGGACAGACCTTTATCTGTCGGTGATATCATAAGAGCGAGGTAAAAATGGAGTTTATTGAAATATTAAAGGCTATTCTTTTTGGAATAGTTGAGGGCATAACCGAGTGGTTGCCCGTATCCTCTACCGGTCATATTATTCTGCTTGACGAGTTTTTAAAGCTTGATGTAGCCCCCTCGCTTGGCGCTACTTTTGCCGAGGAATATATGAGTATGTTCGAGGTGGTTATCCAGCTTGGCGCTATTTTAGCCGTATTTGTTCTATTTTTCGACAAGCTTAACCCCTTTAGCAAGAAAAAAAGCAATATAGAGAAAAAGGGAACATGGACACTTTGGGCAAAGGTTGTTGTGGCAAGTGTGCCCGCCGCAATTGTCGGTATAGTGGTTGATAAGATAATAGAAGAGTTAAGTGGCAAGGATATTGACGGCTGGCTTTACAACTTTATTACCGTTGCCGTCGCACTTATTGTCTATGGTGTTTTGTTTATTGTTATCGAGCGAATTTCTCGCGACAAGGCACCCCGTGTCGAGAATGTGGAGGAAATTTCCTACACTGGTGCCCTGATTTTGGGTGTATTCCAGATGCTTGCGATAATCCCAGGCACTTCTCGTTCTGGCTC
Organism: Eubacteriales bacterium; assembly: GCA_045535925.1. Lineage (GTDB taxonomy): Bacteria > Bacillota > Clostridia > Oscillospirales > CAG-272 > UBA1740. Next base: position 4,633 of record JAZSMN010000256.1, on the reverse strand, counting down.
GACTATCCTCGGTGCCAGGACCATTGGTATCTCTCGTACTGCCGCTGCCGAGTTTTCCTTTTTTATGGGTATTCCCGCAATGCTTGGTGCATCGCTAATTAAGGGATATGGCTTCTTTGACTATGTCATAGAAAATAGTGTAAGCGTCCCCGCCCTTGGCTGGATAGTGCTTGCTGTGGCTACTATTGTGTCCTTTGCTGTGTCTATGGTGGTTATTCGCTTCCTTATGGACTTTGTAAAGCGCCACGATTTTATCCCCTTCGGTATCTATCGCATAGTCCTTGGCCTGGTAGTTCTCGGCTATTTTGTATTCACATTGGTCTAAAAGCATATTAAATCTATAATAAGTTTTCGGACTATATAAAAACATTAAATGAAATCAATACAAGTAAAAAAACCTTGACCGACAGGTCAAGGTTTTTTGTTAAGTTATCTCTCCTCGCGGTAGTAGTTTATACCAAGGCTCGCGGGAGGTTGATTTTCGCGCTTGTTTATAATGCTTATAAAGATAAGCACGAGTATTGTAACAAAGTAGGGAAGTATCTTGAATATTTCCTTCGCCGCAAGCGAAATGCCGGGAATATAGGAGCTTGCAACATAGAACGCACCGAAAATAAAGGAGCAAAGAATACCAAGAGTAGGCTTCCATACCATGAAGATAACAAGGGCAACGGATAGCCAACCAATTGCATCTATAATATACTCCCAGTTTCCGTTTTGATAATCCATTACGAAAACAAGACCGCCAAGGCTCGCTACCGCACATCCGATACAGGTCGCAATATAGCGGTATTTTGTTACATTAATGCCGGTTGCATCAGCGGTAGCAGGGTTTTCACCAACAGCTCTCAAGTGCAGACCAACTCTTGTTTTGTTGAGCACATAGGAAGTAATAATTGCTATAGCAACAGCGAGGTATATCATTATACCATAGGAGAAGAACAGCTTTCCAAACCATCCAAGATTATCCGCAAAGGGAAGATAGGAGGTGAAGAACTTCGAGCCAGCGGTAAACTTGTAGCCCTGTACTGTGGTTATCATATAGTCAGAAACACCAACACCAAAGGTGGTCATCGCAAGACCGGTAACGTTTTGGTTTGCGTGGAGTGTCACAGTAAGGAAGCTGTATATAAGTCCCATAACCACACCACCAAGTATGGTCGCGATAAGTGGTATCAGTATTGCAAGGATGTAAGTCATTCCTGCTTTTCCGCCACAAATGTCGAAGTACATAGCCTCGGCTACACAACCACAAGCAGCACCAACGCACATAACACCGGGTATACCGAGGTTGAGGTGTCCTGCTTTTTCGGTGATAGTCTCACCGGTAGAGCCAAGAAGAAGCACCATTCCAAATCTAATAGCACTTACCAAGAAGGTTACAAACATCATATCTGGACGTCCTCCTGTTTCTCGGTTTTGTTTTTCTTAAAGGCAGAAGCAATTTTGTCAACAAAAGACTTGAGCCCTCCACTAAGGTGAACCTTGAAATGTATAAAGAACTCGCAGCCTATGATAAAGAACAGTATAATACCGATAATAATATCGCAAAGCGCTGTGTCAACACGGAAATCTATGGCTATCTGATTTGTTCCTCTTTGAAGGAAAATGATAAGGAACGCGGTAGCAACCATAAACAGGGGATTGAATTTAGCAAGGCAGGATACCATAATTGCGGTAAATCCTTGACCACCCGCCAAATCCGAGGATATTGTACAGCTTCCGTTTGCTACAAGCAGGAAGCCGATAACACCACAAAGCGCACCGGAAACTATCATGGTTCTAATAATAACCTTGCGAACATTGATGCCCACATATTTAGCTGTGTTTTCGCTCTCACCTACAACCGAAATCTCATATCCGTGCTTGCTGTACTGAAGATAAATGTACATAAGCGCACAAATTATAGCGACCACAAGAATATTGAAGAAGTGACGATCACCGAATATGTAGGGGATAGCAAACTGCTTCATAGTAGAAAGCGTTCCCGAGCCATTATCTCCAAACAACTTTAAGAAGAATACTATAATCTGAATAGCGATATAGTTCATCATAAGGGTGAAGAGCGTCTCGTTTGTGTTCCATATAGCCTTGAATATCGAGGGAATAACACCCCATATTGCACCCGCAAGAACAGAAAGCAATATCATTACGATATAGAGCAGGGGCAGGGGAATTGCATCACCAATAAACAGCATGCAAGAGGTCGCAGCAAGCGAGCCCATAAGCACCTGACCCTCACCGCCACAGTTCCAAAACTTCATCTTAAAGGCGGGGGTTAGTGCAAGCGCGATACCGAGAAGGATAGCGGTGTTGCTAAACAATATCCAAATACGTAAAGGAGAGCCAAAAGCACCCGAGAACATAGAGCCAAAGACCTCTATCGGGTTCTTTCCGGTCATGCAAAAGATAACTATTGCTGTGACGACCAAAGCGCAAAGCACGGCAATAACTCGTATAAGCATCGACATACCAAAGGAGAGGTTTTCTCGCTTTGTAATATGGAGCCAGGGCTCTTTTTTTGCCCCGGTTGCATTATTATTCTGCATTATTTCCCACAGCCTCCTCTTCGTCCTCGTATATAGAGGTGGATTTTGTCATAAGTCTACCGACTGTGTGCTTGTCGGTGGTTCTTGCGTCTACAATACCGGTAATTTTACCGGAGTTTATTACCATTATCCTGTCAGAAAGTGCGATAAGCACGTCCAAATCCTCACCGACAAATATAACAGCAACTCCGTTTTGCTTTTGCTTGTTCAAAAGGTTGTAAATAGTGAAGGAGGAGTTTACATCAAGTCCTCTTACAGGGTATGCAGCCATAAGCACCGAGGGGGATGCCGCAATCTCTCTTCCGAGGAGTACCTTTTGCACGTTACCTCCCGACAATCTTCTAACAGGTGTATGCTCGTTGGGGGTAACAACCTCAAGGCTGTTTATAATGTCCATAGCCAAATCGTGGGGCTTGGATCTGTCGACGAAGAAGGATTTTCCTCTCTTGTAACTACGAAGCATCATATTGTCTACAATGTCCATGTTTCCGACAAGGCCCATTCCGAGACGGTCCTCTGGTACGAAGGAAAGACGCACACCAAGGTCACGTATTTCAAGTGGTGTGAGGTTTCTCATATTTGTGGTCTCTTCTGTGCCGGGGGCGGTGTAAAGTATCTCGCCCTTGTCAAGATGATAAAGACCTGCAATAGATTCGAGCAGCTCGCGCTGACCCTGTCCTGCAATTCCTGCAATTCCAAGGATTTCTCCTGCCCTTGCGGTGAAGGAAATGTTATCAAGAATAGTAACACCCTCGGCGTTTTTACTACTTATATTTTTTATCGTCAGTCTGTCCGTGGGGTTACACGGCTCACTGCGATCTATATTCAACTCTGTTTTCTTACCAATCATAAGCTCGGTAAGCTCGCTCTCGGTGGTTTCGCTTGTGTTCACCGCAGCGACATATTCACCCTTACGAAGCACAGCAACTCGGTCGGATATCGAGAGTACCTCGTGCATCTTGTGGGTAATAATTATAATAGATTTTCCGTCCTCTTTCATCTTGCGAAGAACGGCAAAAAGTGTTTCGGTCTCCTGGGGTGTAAGCACCGCAGTAGGCTCATCAAGTATAAGGATATCCGCACCTCTATACAGCACCTTGATTATCTCAACAGTCTGCTTTTCGGATACCGACATCTCGTGTATCTTCTTTTTAGGATCGATAACAAAGCCGTATTTGCCTGCTATCTCGGCAACCCTCTGGTTGACCTCGTTTATGTTGTATTTTTTTCCATCATCGATGCCCAAAACGATGTTTTCGCTTGCAGAAAATACATCTACAAGCTTGAAATGCTGGTGTATCATACCGATACCGTATTTGAAGGCATCCTTGGGAGAGTGGACAAAGACCTCCTCGCCACAGACGAACATCTGACCCTCATCAGGGTAGTATATTCCGGCTATCATATTCATAAGGGTGGTTTTGCCGCTTCCGTTTTCTCCGAGCAGCGACAGTATTTCGCCCTTGTAAAGGGTGAGATTTACCTGATGGTTTGCAATTACGCTCCCAAATCTTTTGGTAACTCCTCTTAGTTCGAGTGCAACTTCCTTGTTCACTTTTTTCCTCCATAAAAAATCAAAACAATACAATACGAGCCGAAGCCCGTATTGTATTGATAAAGAAAATCAGAATAAAATATTAACCGTAATTCTCGTTGAGAAGGGTGATACCATCTATACGAAGCTCGAAGTAAGGAGCAGAGATAGTAGAAGACTCGTTGAAGTAAACGATAGTCTTTCCATCTACGGTAACGCTCTCGATATTATCATCATCGGTGGTGAGAGTCTCGTTGCCAACAGTGAAGAGCGAGCAGTCAAATACCTTAACTGTGCCGTTCTTAAGAGCAGTGATGGTGCTTTCGATTTTATCAAGAGTTCCCTCAGCACAAGCGTCGGTGTTGATACCGGAGAGAACAACAGAACCCTCAGTGATACCACCGCACCAGTCGGTATCGATTGCTACACCGGTAGAAACACACTTGGTGATGTAGGTGTAGTAAGGAGCCCAGTTGATAGCGGAGGAAACGATGAAGGTGTTAGGGCATGCATCGTATGTAGAGCCGTTGTAAGAGATGTTGGGAACACC
>JAZSMN010000174.1:0-1823 GCA_045535925.1 Eubacteriales bacterium | reverse complement strand
GTCTCCATATCCTTGATACCGCCGTAGGACTTCTCAAGATCCTCGATCTCCTTGAGCTTCTTAGCAACTTCCTTCTTAGGAAGAAGATCGAAGGTACCGTCTGCCTGCATCTTCTCAAGATCCTTAAGTCTCTTGATAGAGCGACGAATGGTCTGGAAGTTGGTAAGCATACCACCGGGCCAACGAACGTTGGTATAGAACATACCGCATCTGATAGCCTCATCCTTGATGGTGTCTGCTGCCTGCTTCTTGGTACCTACGAAAAGAATAGTACCACCGTTCTGAGCGAGCTCTGCAACAAAGTTGTAAGCCTCCTCGAACTTCTTAACGGTCTTCTGAAGGTCTACGATATGAATACCGTTTCTGTGAGTAAAGATGTACTCACTCATCTTGGGGTTCCACTTCTTTGTAGGGTGACCGAAGTGAACGCCTGCTTCAAGCAACTGCTTGATTGTAATTTCGAACATTTTATGTTCCTCCTTTGGTTTTTCCACCATAGCAACACAACGCTGCGACTCATGGAGCACCGGCAACGCTCCCACTTGCTATGTGCGTTTTATTTTTGCGCTTTAACACGCGTGTAATATAATAACATAATAACAAAAAATTGTCAAGCACAAAGTTTCTAAGGGAGAAAAGTTTACAATTTGTTCACAGTTACAGAATAGTTGATACACCTAAAAGTGGATATATAAGGGCGTTTAAGATGCCTAAGGCTGCCATAGGGCTTAGGGGGTTGTGCCCTTTTCCCACCTCTATGGTGAGCGAGGGGATGCCGTATGCACCTGTATAGTCACATAGACCACCATAAGAAGCAGTGCCCGAGGGCGTGGATAGACGATAGCCTGAGTGCTTGGCAAAATACAGGCCAAACCTCTCGGTACAGGGGCCGAATGAGTATATCTCCTCTCCCTGGGAATGAAGCGAAATCACAAGATCGGGCAAGAGGGCGCGAACAAAGGATGCCACCGCTCGACTCTCGGGCTCGCTCTCGGGGTATTCGCCGCTATATAAGGACGGCCCGGGCATTATACCCATCTCGTTTTCTAACACCTTGTACTCGCAAAAGCGGTAGTCATAATTATGGTTTAGATCTACCCCTCGCGCATTTGCCTGCCACAGATCAAAATTGCCTCCTGACATAGCTGTTTGCCTCTCTTTCATATACTCACAGCTTGGTCCACGGCTAAAAAGCTCTACACCATCGGGGTTTACGCACGGAACTATATAATAGGTAGAATGTGCCAAAATGCTTGCAATATCCATGTCGGAAATATGCGCCCCTAACCCCTTGTTTAAAATGTAAATAAAAGTATACATTAAGTTGGTAGTGACATTTTCAAGGGCGTGATGAGTGGCAAAAATCGCGACACGCCTCCCCCCTTCTCCTATTTTGAACATTTCTATATCTCTACCCTCTATACTCTTGCCAATAATGTACGGGTATATGCTTTCATCCTTTGTTATTATAGATTTCATCCCCTGTCGGCCGTTATAATCCGACAAAACAAAGAACTCCTGTGGTAAATCTAAAAGTCTCGCTTTCAATTCTAATCACTTTCCTTTAATAAATCATTTTTTCACTTGAAAAAGAGCGCTAAATATGATACAATAGACAAAGAAAACATTTGGCGGTGCAAAATGAAGATTAACGAAAAAGGCTTTTTACTCAAATTCTTTTTGGCTTTAGTTGTAGCAAATATATTAGTTTACACATTATACCACGTATCCTATCTTATGGGGTACAACTGGTTTGAATATGTGCACATGTACATAGCGCAAATTTGGGAATTTTTGTTTATTCCTATCTCTGTGGTGCTTAT
>JAZSMN010000169.1:0-11121 GCA_045535925.1 Eubacteriales bacterium | reverse complement strand
CCTCTACCCACAAGTCCAAGAACACCTCCGAGGAGCATCTTCTCTCCTTCTACAAGGAGTTCGCGGATATTCGCGAGAACTATTACGACGGTATGATTATAACCGGTGCACCTGTTGAGAGAATGGAGTTTGAAGAGGTGGAATACTGGGACGAGCTTGCCGAGATAATGGAGTGGAGCAAAACTCACGTGCACAGCACCCTGCATATCTGCTGGGGCGCACAGGCGGGACTTTATTACCACTATGGTATAAGGAAGCATTTGATGGAAGAAAAGCTCTCGGGTGTATATCCCCACACCGTGGAATACAAGCGGTCGATACTCTTCCGTGGCTTTGATGACGTGTTCTATGTACCTCATTCAAGATATACCACCGTTCTTCGTGAGGATATAGAAGGGGTGGAAAATCTCCGAATCCTTGCCTCCTCCCCGCGCGCGGGAATATACGCGGTGATAACCCCCGGGGGCAAGCAGGTGTTCCTGACAGGACACTCGGAGTATGATGCCGACACGCTGGAGAAGGAGTATTTAAGGGACAAAAATCTTGGCTTATGCCCAAAGGTGCCCGAGAATTATTACCCTGCCGATGACGATACCAAGTCGCCGATGCTCTCCTGGCGCGCCCACGCAACCCTGCTTTTTACCAACTGGCTCAACTATTTTGTATATCAAACCACTCCCTATGACATAATGAAGATAAAGGATGACCAGTAATTTTTAACTTATTTAAGCAAGAGCAATTTAGCGCTACAAAAAGCGTTAGAAATAAAGAAAAAGAAAGGAAAAGAAAATGAAAAAGATTATTTGCAAGGTAGAATATGATACCGAGACCTCCACAGTTGTGAAGAAGGTTACCGAGGGCAATTTTGGTGATGCAAAGGGTTACGAAGAAACACTTTATGTAAGTGCGGATGGCAAGTATTTCCTCTACACCAATGGTGGCGAGGAGTCCAAGTACCCCACTGAAAGCATCAAGAGAATGTCCAAGGCTGCTGCCGAGAAGTGGCTTAGCGAGAACTAAAAATTAACACGCCCCACGGCTTGTGCCGTGGGGCGCTTTCTATATGTAAATAAAAATTGTCATTTTCGTTTTTGGAAAATTTCATTTATTTTTATTCATGCCCTATTTGTCTGAAGCGGCATTTTCGCCCAAGGAATTTTCCTCGGATTTTTCATTATTACTAAAATCAAGTTGCGAAAGTATTACTGCAAAAAGCACCAGGGCACAACCAAAATACTCACGGGGTGAGAGTGATTGACCGAGCATAAGGGCGGTGCCAATAACGGCAAAGACCGATTCGAGCGAGAGAATTATAGAGGCAACGGTGGGGTTGACGTTTTTTTGTCCTATAATTTGCAGGGTGTAGGCTACGCCGCTTGACATAATTCCAAGGTAGATAAGCGAGCCGAGGTTGATATATATAGGAGAAAGGTCAATGGGGCTTTCAAGGATAAGCGAAAGAATAAGGTTTACCATTGCACAGGTTAAAAACTGTATTGCCGACATTCTTATTCCGTCGCATTTTGGTGAATAGTAGTCTATGGCGAGAATATGTATAGGGAAAATCATAGCGCCACCCATAACAGCAAGGTCAGAGGGGGCGATAGTCAGTTGTTCGGTAATACATAGAAGGAAGAAGCCTACGGCGGCAACAAAAATGCTCACCCAAATGTGCAGTTTAGTTTTCTTCTTTAATAGGATAGAATAAATTGGCACCAAAACCACATATAGCGCGGTTATAAATCCCGCCTTTCCACCGTCCGTGCCTAAGCTTATGCCAATCTGTTGCAGGGCAGAGGCTACTGCAAGGACGATGCCGGTTATTACTCCGCCTACAAGTTCCTCGCTCTTAAGGTCGATGCCGCTTTTAGATATCAGTTTGCGCCCGTTTTTTGTGAGAAAATCCGACACGGGTATGACCGTTATTAGAAAAACAAAAGCAAATATACTGCGTATAAAGCCGAGGACGAAGGACGGGACGGCACTCGCCGCATCTTGCGCCACAAAGGCAAAGCCCCATATCATAGCCGCCAAAAGAAGCAACGAAGGGCGAATAATATTTTTTATGGACATTGTAATCTCCTTTTTTCTTATGTGTATTTTAGCACTTGCGGATTGGCTTGTCAATACCACACTTTAATTTTTTGTTTGTTCCGTTACTCTCTTAAAATAGGAACAATGTGTTCAAAAAACTTGCAAAAAGCTATTGATATTATTCCTGAAATGTGGTATGATGTAAGTTGTAAGATTGTATTAAACTTAGGAGGATGCCCTGATGGAATATATTAAGGTATCAAAAGCTGCCGAAAAATGGGGAATTTCCACACGTCGCGTTCGTGTTTTGTGCGCAGAAGGAAAGATTGACGGTGTTATTCGTAAAGGAAATCTCTATATGATCCCTGCTACCGCTACGAAGCCTATGGATGGAAGAAAAGGCAGAACGGGGCTTCTTTTGGATATTGAAAAAAAGCGTGATCTGCTTTCCACCAAGCGACCCTTGACACCGGGGGAGGTGGAACGACTGGCGCAGGAGTTTATGATTGAATTCACATACAACTCTAACGCTATCGAGGGAAATACTCTCACATTAAAGGAAACTGCATTGGCTCTTGAAGGAATGACCATAGACCAAAAGCCGCTGAAAGACCATCTTGAAGCCGTAGGGCACCGTGATGCGTTTCTCTATGTAGGGGAGATTGCCAAAAACGAGGTGGAGCTTTCGGAATACGTTATCAAGAATATTCACGCTCTTGTTTTGATGAACCGCCCCGAGGATAAGGGACAGTATCGCCGTATTCCCGTTCGTATTATGGGAGCATATACCGAGCCTGTGGAGCCCTATATGATTGAGCCTAAAATGAACGAATTGCTCGCTGCCAACGAAGAACGCAAAACCCAAATGACGACGGTTGAGCGTATTGCGCGCTTTCATCTTGAATTTGAGGGTATACATCCCTTCATCGACGGCAACGGCAGAACCGGACGTCTGATTCTTAATCTTGAACTCATTCGCAACGGTTTTCCGCCCATCAATGTAAAATTTACAGATCGCAAGCGTTACTACGATGCTTTTGATACCTTCTATCGCGACGGAGACGCAGGTGCGATGATAGATTTAATTGCAGAGTATGTTGACGAAAGACTTGATGAGTATTTGTATATATTAGGTGGCTAGTGGCTATGAATATCGAAAGAAAAGACATATATGAGCGTGCTATCAGCTTGCTTCACTCGGTGTATGGCGAGAGTGCCGAGTTTCGCGAGGGACAGTATGAGGCGATAGAGTCCACCCTTACCAAAAAGAGGACACTCGTCGTGCAGAGGACGGGCTGGGGAAAGAGCCTTGTCTACTTTATTTCGGCAAGACTTGTCCGCGAGGACACGGGTGGTGTGGCTCTCGTTGTTAGCCCTCTTCTTTCCCTGATGGACAACCAAATGGCGGCGGCTCGGGCTATGGGGCTTCGGTGTGAAATGCTCAATGGCCTGACCAGGGATAGGCGAGAGGAGATACTCTCTAAAATGGAAATGGGCGAGGTCGACCTGGTGCTTGTCACCCCCGAAACCCTCTTTGCCGACGGTGTGTACGAGAGGATAACGAGGAAAATTAAGGTCGGGCTTTTTGTGGTCGACGAAGCGCATTGCATCTCGGACTGGGGTCACGATTTCCGCTTGGAGTATTCCCACCTATCGAGGGTTGTGCAGGGGCTACCACCCTCGGTGCCCGTCCTGGCTACAACCGCCACCGCCAATGACAGGGTTGTCAGCGACCTGGAGCGACAGCTTGGCTCGGGAGTGTATGTATCACGTGGTCCGCTTGCCCGTGAGTCGCTATATATCCAGGTTCTCCATATGTCTGACAAGGTTAGTCGATATGCTTGGATAGTAGAAAATGTCCGGGGGCTCGAGGGCTCGGGTATAATATATTGCCTGACCCGTGCCGATTGCGAGCACCTCGCCGACTTCCTTCGCCAAAACGGTATAAATGCCGAGGCCTATTATTCGAGAATGGGCAAGGAGGAGGAAAACCAGGACGCTCTTCGCCGTTTTCATAATGACGAGATAAAGGTGCTTGTCGCCACCGTCAAGCTGGGTATGGGCTACGACAAGGGCAACATAGCCTTTATAATACACTACCAGTCTCCTGCCAATATCGTTTCCTACTACCAGCAGATAGGTCGAGCGGGGCGCAACATCCCGCGCGCCAACATCTTCCTGATGAGTGGAAAAGAGGACGAGGATATTGTAAACCACTTTATCGACACCGCCTTCCCCACCAAGGAGGAGTGCGAGGGCGTGATATATCTTCTCGAGAGGGATGGCGACTTAACACTATACCAGTTGTTTGGTCGACTGAATGTGCGACACGACAGAGTGCGGAAGGCTGTTGAATTTCTCCTGCAGGGTGGATATATCGAGAAGCGGGGAAGGTATTACACTCTCACAGATTCCCCCTTTGTGTATAACGGTGAGTACTATGATGCAATAACCGAGGTCCGCCGTTCGGAGTGGAGAGAGATGCGCGAACTCGCAAGGCATAAGGGCTGTTATCTTAAGTTTATCGTTTCCTCGCTGGACGACGGCAGGGCTCAGGATTGTGGGCATTGTGCATTTTGCTCGGGCGAGGAGTTTCGAGAAGAGGTCTCTCTCGATTCGCTTCGGTCTGCCGGCGAGTATATAAATGCAAGCATTCTTACCATTGAGCCGAGAAAAAAGTGGTCGCTGTACCGCTATGACGGTGACATAGGGGCGAGGATGATAGAGAGTGCCGCCCTTGTTGGCATTGCCCTGTCTCGCCTCGGCGACCCCGGGTATGGCAGAATGGTCAAGGATGCCTTGGACGGTGGATTTAACTTCCCCGCGGTGCTTATCGGCAGGGCTTGTGAGCTGCTGCGCGATGTTGTAAAGGAAGAGGGGATAACCCACCTCTGTGCGCTGCCGCCCATCGAGGGTGACAGGATAGAGGTTTTCGCCAAGGAGCTGGCGAAGGCTCTTGGTATAGAATACTTCACGCCGCTTAAAAGGGTGGGTTGCATCTCGCAGACACAGATGGAAAATGGTATGCTAAAATGTGCCAATGCTTACGAGTCCTTTGTCCTATCGGGCGAGGTGGTGCCGAGAAATGTGCTGCTTATTGATGATGTGGTGGACTCGCGCTGGACTCTTACCGTGGCGATGCATCTGTTGACCTTGGGTGGTGCAGAGCGCATCCTTCCCTTTGCGCTTGCGGCTATGTCCCGTGGCGAGACTCGGGAGGAATAAAAAAACACGAAAAAATTTTCAAAAAGGGGTATACAAGAGAAAATTTTTGTGCTAAAATATATTCGTTCATAATATTTTAGGCGTCGCTGACGAGGAGGACAAAATGAAATTAGTTTACAAAGGAAAAACCAAGGATGTTTATTCGCTCGAGAACGGTAATGTTCTCTTGAAGTTTAAGGATGACTGCACCGGCAAAGATGGTGTGTTCGATCCCGGCGAGAACGCTGTTGGCCTTACTATCGACGGTATTGGCAGAGCAAATCTCCAGACCTCGGTTTACTACTTCGAAATGCTCAAGAACGCGGGCATCAAGACCCACTATGTAAGCGCTAACCTTGAGGAGGCTACTATGGAGGTTCTTCCTGCAGAGTGCTTTGGCAAGGAGCTTGGCGGCGGCGGTCTTGAGGTTATTTGTCGCCTTGTTGCAACAGGTAGTTTCGTTCGTAGATACGGCGAGTACATAAAGGATGGCACACCTCTTGAGGGTGGCTATGTTGAGTGTACCTTTAAGAATGACGCAAAGGGTGACCCTCTTGTAACCGGTGAGGGACTTGTAGCGCTTAAGGTTATGACTCGCGAGATGTTCGAGAGCCTTAAGGAGCAGACTCTTGCTATTACCAAGATTGTTGCTGCCGACCTTAAGACCATAGGTCTTGTCCTTTGGGATATCAAGTTTGAGTTTGGCTACAATAACGGTGAGGTTGTGCTTATCGATGAGATTGCATCCGGTAATATGCGTGTATATCGCGACGGCGTTATTGTTAACCCCGTAGAGCTTACCGAGCTTATCAACAACAGATAATTTATAGAGGGCAGGCGCTTCGCCTGCCTTTCTACTATTCTTGTCAGTGGTTTTAGGAATTCAAAAGAAAAAAAGCTTCTTCGAGATAGGTAAGAGGCAAAAGGAAAGGGGGAGGAAAATGCCATACAACCGCTTTAGCACCTATTTAAGAGAAAAGTACCGGGGAAAGGTACGCAAGATATGTATCGACGGTGGATTTTCCTGTCCTAACCGCGACGGCACCTGTGGAGAGGGTGGCTGCATATTCTGTGGCGAGCGCGGTGCCGGGGAGCATATCGATAGAACTCTTTCTATAAAAGAGCAGGCACGGGCGGGACTTGATAGACTAAAAGAGGGCGAAAGAGCGATAATCTACTTCCAAAACTTCACAAACACCTATGCCGGTGTAGAGGTTTTGAGGGAAAGATATGATGCCGCCCTGATAGACTCGCGAATTGTGGCACTTGCCATAGGCACTCGTCCCGACTGTATAAGCGAGGAGACCCTAGATCTGCTCGCCGAGTATCAAAAAAGGCTTGATGTTTGGGTGGAGCTTGGACTACAAACCGCGTCCGACAAGACCGCCGCCCTAATCAATCGAGGATACAAAACCTCAAGGTTTGTCGAGGCGGTGGACCTGCTAAAGTCGAGGGGGATACCCGTCGTTGCCCATATGATAATCGGTCTGCCCGACGAGGTGGGGGAGGATATAGACCACACGGTCGACCTTTTAAACTCGGTGCCGATATGGGGTGTAAAGATACATTCGCTCTATGTAATGAGTGGCACTCGTCTCTCTCTTATGTACGAAAGCGGCGAATTTCTCCCCGGGAGTGTAGAGAGGTATATCGAGCTATGCGCGAGAGCTATTGCAAGACTTCGCCCTGATATAGTTATCCACCGCCTGACAGGAGATTGTCCCGAGGGAATGCTGGTCGCTCCCAAATGGCCGCTTACAAAGAGCGAGATTATATCCGCGGTGATAAAAAAGCTTCACACCGAGGAGCTTCGCCAAGGCTCGCTCTATTTGGAAAATGAAACCGCTGTTTGATTGTATTAAAAAGCGCCGCTTTAATACTATCAAAATCACAGGTTTAATCCTAATAACAAATAGGCTCCAATTCTATTAGTTAAAGGCTTTTACTCTGATTAAGGACAGGGATTTTATCCTATAAAAACAGACTTTCAATTCTAAAAAAATTAACACGCCTACCCACATAGTCGGGGAAGGCGTGTTTTGTATGTAAACAATTATTTGCTAAATGCTGATTAAGGAATAACGATTTGGTTGTTCATATATGCCGAGTAGTAGTACAGAATAGCATCGGTAACATCCTTGTCGGTTATCTCCTCCTTGTCCGAGAAGTTTTCGGCTATGTAGTTTGCCATTTCGTCGATTATACCTTCTTCAAGGGTGATGCCGTTGTCCTTGAGTGTTTCGTCAAGGCTCTCGCCGAGTGCCTCCTTGTATTCCTCTGTGGTTTCGTAGTCCTCTTTCTTGGTTTGGAGGACATCGTTTACACCGTCCTTTACATTGTTGTAGATTTCTGTTGCATCCTCGTCGAGGGTAATCGAGTCAGAGAGTGCGGCTACCGAAATCTTTGCAAAGCTGTCCAAGAGGAGTGCGGTTCTGGGATTTTTGCTCAGTTCGTCGATAACAAGGTCGATAACTATATCGCCACTATCGGTTTTTATGAGCATTTTGTCGAGTATACCATCGCCTGTTCCCCCTGCTATTTCCTCGACAAGCCCGTGCTCGCCCATAATAATATAGATATTTACAAGCGTTTTAAGGTCGTCCTCCAGGTTGTTCTCATTGCTTGTTTTCAGTGTTCTGAACATATCAAGAACCAGGGATTTGAAGGGTTCCTCTGCAGGAATTACCAAAGCACCTGCATCGAAGGCATTTGCTATACTGCGAACAAGACCGGAAATAGTCGATGCGGTAAAAGGCTGGCTGCCGATATCCTCGGTGATGCGTATAAGGTGCTCGCTCCAGGGGGCGGGGCGCAGCACATTTATATCATAGAGTGTTACACCATCCACATAGATGAGGAAGATATCTTTTGCCACCTCACCCATATCCACCTTCTCGTCCTCGATAGTAGCGGTGGTAAGTCCTGTAAACATCACCTCTCCGCCAAAGCTATTTATTGCTTCGAGCATGGGGTTTTTAAGAGTAAAATCAAGATATTCGGTATAGAAGTCCTCCACCTGCTCCTTGGTGTATGTGGGAACCTCCGACTCCTGTACAGCTATTCTTGCTTCGCTTGCCAGCTGGGTAAATCCCGCAATAGGGATAAGTAGTACAAGCGAAATTACCATACCCTGTACAGCGCCCACAAGTCCACCGCCAAGCGAGGACAGTAAGCTCTTCTTGCCCACCATTCCACACATAAGCGATATCAACCAGTAGATAAGCATAGTGACAACCTTAAGTATGTAGAACACAAGCGAGAAGATAAATGGCGAAATGAATAGACACAGCACCAGCGAGATAAGGTTTTGTGCCGCTACCACATCAATGTGGACAAGTATGTTTTCTATTTCTTCAGTGATAGTAATTGCAAAGCCGGGGATAAAGCCGCCCACCCAGTCACCAAACGTGTAGATGGCCTCAAGGAGCGTCTTGTCGGCAAAGAAGCCTGCGAGCCAACCGCTTACACTTGAAGCAATTATGTATGCTGCGATAAGAGAAACAACTATGGTAACAAGTCTAATTATGCCCTTGCCAAATCCTCGGCCAAGACCGAAGAGCAGACCGCTTAAGGCGGATACGGCCAAGATTAGATAGACAGAGAGCGAAATATATGCACCAATATCGCCCATAGATGCGCCCTCGATGACACCCTGTATGTCGACGATAAGGTTGTTTGTAGTGCCTTCCATATGTAATCCTTTCATAGAGAGTTTATTTGTATTTAATTCTACTACATTTCTACTATATTGTCAATAAGAGTATATAAATGAATAGTTTAGTAATTTTATACTTTTAACAAGTATCTTGTATTAAACTGTTAGTTTTTTAGCTCCTGGCTTTCCATTGCTTGGGTATATCGGGGGAGCTTTTATGGTTGTTTTTGTTAACTGATAACTTGAAAAAGTGGTAGCCGTTCTCAAAACAAGCTTATTTGTAAGCCTTAAGGCAAACTCCCAATTTTGTAAAAATTGCACAAAAAAGGATGTCCGAAAACGGGCACCCACAAGATAAATTGTATCACAGTTTTTAATCCTTGTCAATAGGAAAGACAAAATTATACTTTATTTCCATATAAAATTCACAGTTTGGTAATAATCAACAAAAATATATGTAAAATATTTGAAAAACTGTTTACAAAGCACAACAAATATGCTATAATTAAGTTGCGAACGGGGAACTGCCCCGGTCGAGTGGAAGTTCTCTTGGTTTCGCAAATTCCACAGAAAGGTCGCCCCGGAGGGCGAACAGGTTTACGGTATGAGGATTAGCATTTACGGAAAGCAGATGACTGTAAGAGAGAGTCTTAAGGTCGCTGTTGAAAAGAAGCTTGCCAAGTTTGATAAGTTCTTCGGCGAGGATACAGAGGCATTTGTCACCTGTCGTACTCGAAAAGGAGTAAAGATAATCGAAATTACTGTAAATTACGGCGGATCAACCTTCCGCTGTGAAGAAGAGAGCGACACCTTCCTAAGTGCTCTTGACAGAGCAATTGAGGGTCTTGAAAGACAGATACGGAAGAATAAAACAAGACTCGAGAAGAGAATGAAGAGTGGCGCGTTTGTCATCGAAGAAGATGATGATGACGAGTATGTGGAGGAGGGCGAATTTGAGATTCGTGTCAAGACCTTCTCGATGCGACCGATGACGGTTGAAGAGGCGATTTTACAGATGAATCTGTTAGGGCACGAGTTCTTCGTGTTTACCGATGCCGACACCGGACTTATCTCGGTTGTGTATAAGAGAAAGGCGGGAAGCTACGGTCTCATAACGCCAGAGAAGTAAAAAATATCGAGGAAGAAGGCTCGAGGAAGGATGGAAAAGCCGATGTTCTGACATAGCTTGATGCGTATAGCAGAAATGAATTTGAAGCTGTGGCTTAGAGCCATAAAATATATAGAAAGCAACCTAATTTTTGAGGGCGGGCCAATGTACTATTAAGTTTTTGAAATCCCTTCACCCTGTTCATATAGAGGGTGTGACAGATGCAAAATAGAGGAGGTAAAGGATGAATACCAGAGGCATGTATTTTGCAACAGAAGATAAAGGAAGTATGGTCCTAAAATAACTCCAACGGTGGCATGCGTTAGCCACCTGAAAGGGATAAGTTTAAATAAGGCGTGAGGCGCGACGGGAGCAAAACACAGACGAGTCCCGACAGGAATTGTTCGCGACGAGGGTGGTATGCGACGGTGACCGTTCACGGAAGAGGTCATAAGGAAAAAAGGCGAAAGCCGTGTTATTAGGTATAGTCCAATGAACTAATAGGTATCCGTGTCAAATTATATAGTGATAAATGACCAAAAAGTAAACGAAACCTTACAATTGAATATTTAGTGAAATAGACCTGATACAGGTTTTGGGAGGCGGACCGACATTCCGCCGATATATAACTTTCTGTTAGTATTTATCGGGGCGCATCGCATCGTGATGTGCCCCTTTTTCATTGCCCTTATATTTGTCAAGAGTTTGCTTTCTATCCTCTTTGCCCAAGATACGGTTAGCGGGCGATGCTTTTTTCACGACCTTTTTGTTTGTCAGGTGGTGGCGGCCGTAGTTGCTTTGATGAAATAGTGGCTATGCATAAGTATAGGCTACACTAAAACTGCGAGGATATAATTTATTTATTAAGTATTGACAACTATAAACATTTGTGCTAAAATATCTTTGATTAATATAAAGTCTTTTTGGAGGATAACAAAATGAAAAGAATTAAGACTGTAGAAACCAAGAACATTTCTGCTACCACAGCGACCGGTGGTTGTGGCGAGTGCCAGACCTCCTGCCAGTCTGCTTGCAAGACCTCTTGCGGTGTTGCAAATCAGCAGTGCGAAAACCGTAAGTAATATATCGGATTTTCGAAAAGGGTTGTTACCGCGGTGAC
>JAZSMN010000211.1:0-3473 GCA_045535925.1 Eubacteriales bacterium | reverse complement strand
ATAAGCACTGGGTTTTCCATAATGATACCACGAAGGAGAATCATTAGCTTCTTATTGTTAGTCATTACTGGTCTCCTCCTTAGGAATTTGTAAGCAGCTCGAATGCCGCAAATGCAGACTTAACTGCAACCTGATATGCTGTGGTGGTGAAGGTGGAACTGGAAATTGCGCCAATGTCGGTGCAACCGTTAGGGATTTGGTCATCATGGAAGTCAGGCATAGGCACGGTAATCACGATATCACCATTTTCGTGGCCTCTATACTGCTCGTAATACTCTTCTGTAGCACAAGCATCGCCATAGCCCTTGCTTTCCTCGTGATAAACGGTCACAACATCGATAATCTTGCCGTCGGCAGCGATGGAAATCATGATTTTGAACTCGCCTTCCTCGACACCGGCAAACTCATAGTTGCTCTCGTACTTGTAGCCGTATGCAAGAACCTCAAATACATAGTTACCGCCAGTAGTAACGGAAACCTTGGTTACATCAGCCTTAATTCCGGCAGGAAGCTCTGTAATCTCGGTAGTGGTAGAGGTCTTAATAATAGTATCAGCTGTTGTTGCCTTTGTCTTGTTTTCCTCAGTCGCGTCTGTGGTAGCAACGGTGCCGTCAGCCTTGATACCAACGAAGCTCTCGCCAATTACGTATACTCTGCCACCGTCGGTTTCGTATACTGCGTCGATACCCTCGATAACCTCGGTTGCAAACCACTTGGTGAAGGTCTTGCCCTCAGTGCCAAGAGCGGCATTGCAGTTATCCTGGAGAATCTGTTCGGGAGTTCTGGTATCAACATCGGCGCCGCCAGCGATAGCAGCAGCCTGAAGAGCCGCCTTTATAGCCTCGCCATAGGCCTTAGAGGTAAGGGTCGCGCCAGATACAAGATAGGGCTCAAAGCCTGCAAGGTCCATACCGGCATAAACGCTGTCGGTACCCTCAACATTTGGGAATACCTTTTCAGCATAGCTGGGAGTTTCCTCGTTTGCGATAACCTTGGTGGCAACGATCTTGCCATCAGAGTCGATACCGCACATAATGATCATACCAGAGCTCTTGCCTGTTACGGTCATCCGGAACACAGTTCCGCCGTCTGCGGTATAACCAGCAGTAACAATAGCAGGATAATTCTCGGTAATTTCGATTTCTTTAAAGTTCTTTCCGTCAGGAAGCACCTCAAGAAGTGCCTCATTTGCCGCGGCATTTTGGTTAGCCTCGATAATAGGACCTGTAATCATATTTACACCTGCGAGCAAGAGTGCAACAACGATACAAATACAGGAAAGAACGATAGAGGGCATAAGATTTTTAGTCATTATTTACCACTCTCCTTTCCAAAGGGCCTCGGCTGGCACCACTTCTCGATATAGGGGCTAAGTATGTTCATAAAGAGAATAGCGAAGGAAACACCCTCGGGATATACACCAAAGAAGCGGATAAGAACGGTTATAAGACCACAGCCAAAGGCAAATACCATTCTACCAAACTTGTTGATAGGAGTGGTGGAGTAGTCGGTAGCCATAAAGAATGCCGCGATAATAACACCACCGCCAAGAAGCTCATAAAGCGCAAGGGTGATGTCCATCTTAAGAAGGAAGGAAAGGACAAACACGGTAGCCATGAAGATAACAGGTGTCTGCCAGTTTATAACCTTGCGGGCGATGAGGTAGATACCACCGATGATAAGTGCGAGAGCACAGGATTCACCGATAGCACCTGCTCTGTTACCAAGGAACATATCAAGAAGGCTGGGAAGCTCCTCGATATTGCCGCCCTTGATAATAGCAAGGGGTGTAGCACTCGATACAAGCTCGGGGTCCTGGAACTGGGTGAGAGTTCCGCCGGCAACGGTGGAAGCAAATGCTATAAGAAGAAAGACTCTGGCGGTGACAGCGGGGTTAGCAAAGTTGCAACCAATACCACCAAAGAGGCACTTAACTACTATAATAGCAAACACCGAGCCGACAACACACTGCCAAATTTCAACAGTTGCGGGAAGGCTGAGCGCCAAAAGCACGCCGGTAACGCAGGCAGAGAGGTCGGAAACAGTCTGCTTTTTCTTAACAATAAGGTTAAAAACAAACTCGGAAAGCACACAGGAGCCCACAGTAACCGCAAGGATAAGGAGCGCCTGCAAACCAAAGAAGACGATGGAAGCCACAGCCGCGGGAGCAAGTGCAATGAGCACATCCCTCATAATGGTCTGTGTAGTCGTCTTGGTATGAATATGAGGTGAAGCAGATACAACTAAATTCTTCATTTATATCTCCTTTACTTTAATGTCGATTTGTGTGCATTGTAGTCACGAAGGGCTACCTTTGCAAGACGGTTATTCTGCACAAGGGGACGGTTTGCAGGACATACATAGGAGCAGCATCCACACTCCATACAGAGGTTAATCTTGTACTCCTCAAGCTTTGCAATCATATCCTCGGTGCCAAGCTTAAGCGCGCTTGCAAATGCGGTGGGATTAAGGTTCATAGGACAGTCAGCAACACATCTGCCACAGTGAATGCAGGCAGTAGCCTCGCGCTCGGCAGAATCCTCAACGGACATAACTGTAAGTGCGTTGTTTCTCTTGGTGATAGGCTCGTCAAGAGAGCAAGCAGCGTGTCCCATCATAGGACCTCCAAAGAGCACCTTGCCCACACCCTCAAGGTCTACGCCCACAAATTCAAGCACCTCGCGGATAGAAACACCGAGAGGAACGATAATATTCTTGGGCTCCTTAACAGCGCTGCCGTCCACGGTAACGCACTTTTCTACAAGGGGCATACCGGTCTTAACATAGTTGCCAAGAACCGCCAAAGAGGTGACGTTCATAACAATTACGCCCACGTCCACAGGGAACTTGCCCTCGGGAACAACAAGACGAGTTGTGTTGTAAATAAGCACCTTCTCTGCACCCTGGGGATAAAGAGTAGGAAGTGGAGCGACAGAAACCTTGGTGTTGTCCTTAAAGAGTGCGGTCATCTTCTCTATGCACTCGGGCTTATTCTTCTCGATGCCGAAGATAATCTTCTGTGCCTGGGGAACAAATCTCTCAAGTATAGCAATACCATCCGCAATAGCCTCGGGCTGATCGAGCATGGTTCTTGTATCGCTGGTGATATAGGGCTCGCACTCTGCACCATTGATAAGAATGGTGTGAACGGTGCCGCGTCTGATACCATCGACCTTAACCGATGCGGGGAATCCTGCACCGCCAAGACCTACCAAGCCAGAGGCTCTGACAGCGGCAACAAAGGAGTCAAAATCCTCGATTACAGGAGGCTTAACATCCTCACTGACAGTCATCTGACCATCCGACTCGATTCTAATAGCAGGGACCTCCTTGCCATCGTGTAAGAGGCAGGTCTCTATCTTTGTAACCTTACCGGATACGGGGGAATGCACAGGAGAGGACACAAATCCCGATGCCTCGGCAATAAGCTGTCCTACCTTAACCTCGTCGCCAACCTTGACAACAGGGGTAGC
>JAZSMN010000244.1:0-5767 GCA_045535925.1 Eubacteriales bacterium | reverse complement strand
CTTCTTGTAGGCCCTCCCGGTACGGGTAAAACCCTGCTTGCAAAAGCGGTTGCAGGCGAGGCTGGTGTGCCTTTCTTCTCGATTTCCGGTTCTGACTTTGTTGAAATGTATGTGGGTGTTGGAGCTTCCCGTGTTCGTGATTTGTTTGATAATGCGAGAAAAACTCCCGCAAGTATTATATTCATCGATGAAATTGATGCGGTAGGTCGTCACAGAGGCGCAGGCCTTGGTGGTGGTCACGATGAGAGAGAGCAGACCCTTAACCAGTTGCTTGTCGAGATGGACGGCTTTGGCACAAATTCGGGTGTTATTGTTATGGCGGCTACAAACCGTCCTGACATTCTTGACCCTGCACTTCTTCGTCCGGGCCGTTTTGATAGAAGAATTACCGTCAACTATCCGGATATGAAGGGCAGAGAAGAGATACTCAAGGTCCATTGTCGCAACAAGCCCCTTGAAGAAACCGTTGATCTTCACAAAATTGCACAGGCTACCATAGGCTTTACAGGTGCAGAGCTTGCCAACCTTATGAACGAGGCAGCACTTCTCGCCGCGAAGAAGAACAAGACTCTTATTGGTATGCAGGATATCGAGGACTCTTATATGAAGATCATCCTTGGTCCTCAGAAGAAGAGCCACGTCAGAACCGAAAAGGCTAACAAGCTCTGTGCATACCACGAGGCTGGTCACGCCGTTGCATCCTATTACTGTAAGCATACCGACCCCGTCAAGCATATTACCATTATTCCCGCAGGCGGTGCTGGCGGCGTTACTGTCAGTGTTCCCACAGAGGATAAGTTCACCTCTTCTCGCAACGAAATGCTTGATAGCATAGTCCTTTCGCTCGGCGGTAGAGTGGCCGAGGAAATCGTGCTTGATGACATATCCACAGGCGCATCCTCTGATATTCAGCACGCAACTCGTGTTGCCAAGAATATGGTTACAAAATATGGTATGAGCGAGGCACTTGGTACGGTTCTTTACGGCTCCGAGCACTCCTCTGACGAGGTCTTCCTTGGTAGAGATTTCTCCTCTGGACAGAATTACTCCGAGGCTACAGCCGCTCTTATCGATAGTGAAATAAGACAGATTATTGCCGATTCCTACGCAAGATGCAAGGATATCCTTACCGAGCATATTGACAAGCTCCACTTTGTTGCCGAGTTCTTACTCAAAAACGAGTTTATGGAGCAGGATCAGTTTGAGGCTTGTATGAGTATGGATAATCCTACTATCGAGGCTATCGAGGCTATTGCTGACGAAAGAAAGCGCAAGAGCGAGGAAGAAAACGAGGCTCGCCGCATCGCCGAGGCAGAGAAAAAGGCGAATGAGGAAAGACTTGCTTCTATGTCCGACCTTGAGCGTGAGCGCGAACAGCTCGTCAAGGAGGCAATGGAAACAAACCTTACCGAGGGTACACCCGAGGGCTTTGGTGACTTTGGTGACTCCATCTTGGACACTACAAGCATCGGTACAGATGCCCCTGAAAAAACCGACTCGGATGAATCCGACAAACCCCAAGAATAAAACAGATTAAAGGACGAAACAATTTGTTTCGTCCTTTTTATATGAAAATCCCCACCAAAAAGCCTGGTGGGGATAAAATCATTTTTTTGTAACCATCACGATTAAAACTAATTACAAATTAATTAAACAGAGTGAACGCCTGTTTCTGCATTTGCGTTGGGGTCGTGGTTGTATTTCTGTTGCTTTCTCCACTCGAAGAACTTGATAGCAACGGTCTCGAAGAGCGCAAGAGAAAGTACGTCCTCGTCCTGCTCCTTGTATCTTTCGACTCTTGTACGAAGCGAATCCATCTCGGGAGCAATCTTGTCCGCGGGACGATAGTCGATGATAGGATCTTCGCCTATGATAAGCTTCTTAAACTCGTCGGTAATGGGTGCAGGGCATCTACCGTATTCGCCTCTGACGAGGGCGCGGAATTCCTTGGTAACTCTTGCATATCTACCCTCGGAGGCAAAGAGAACGTTGTTAACAGCCTGTGTACCAACAATCTGGGAGGTAGGAGTTACAAGAGGAGGATAACCAGCATCGCGACGAACGTTTGCAACCTCTTCAAGCACCTCGTCGAGCTTGTCGGATTTGCCGGCCATCTTAAGCTGGGAGATAAGGTTGGAAAGCATACCGCCGGGAACCTGATAACGAAGGGCGTTTACATCAACCTTAAGCACCTTGGGGTCGATAAGACCGGATGCAAGATACTTTTCGCGAATCTGGTTGAAATGCTTTGCTACAACATCCAGCTTTGCAAGGTCAAGACCGGTAGAGTAGGGGGTATCCTGAAGAGTAGCAACAAGCGACTCGGTAGGAGTATGGGAAGTACCCATTGCAAGAGGCGAGATAGCAGTATCAACCGCATCAACACCAGCCTCGATAGCCTTAAGAAGGGTCATAGAGCCAAGACCTGCGGTGTAGTGGGTGTGAAGCTGAACAGGAATCTTAACAGTAGACTTGATAGTCTTTACAAGCTGATATGCCTCATAGGGCTTAAGAAGACCAGACATATCCTTGATACAAATAGAGTTTGCACCCATTTCCTCAAGCTGCTTTGCGTAGGTAGCAAATCCCTCGTTGGTATGGAAGGGAGAGGTGGTGTAGGAGATAGCCGCCTGCACGTGTGCACCCTCCTGGATGGTCGCTCTGATAGCGGTCTCGAGGTTTCTGGGGTCGTTAAGAGCGTCGAAGATACGAATGATTTCGATACCGTTTTCAATAGACTTCTTTACAAAATATTCTACAACATCATCTGCATAGTGACGATAACCGAGAATGTTCTGTCCACGGAAGAGCATCTGGAGCTTTGTTTTAGGAGTGTGAGCCTTTATGGTACGAAGTCTCTGCCAAGGATCCTCGTTAAGGAAACGAAGGCAAGCATCGAATGTAGCGCCACCCCAAGCCTCGAGAGAGTAGTAACCAACTTCATCCATAGCCTCGAGAATGGGAATCATCTCGTCGGTGGTCATTCTTGTAGCCGCCAAGGACTGGTGGGCATCTCGGAGGACTGTTTCTGTTATTAAAAGATTAGCCATTTCTAAAATCCTTTCTATATTTTATCAGCGGAAGAAGCTAAGGAATACACCCGCTGCAACCGCGGAGCCAATAACTCCGGCAACATTGGGGCCCATAGCGTGCATAAGCAGGAAGTTGGAGGGATCTGCCTTGCGACCCTCGTCCTGGGCAACTCTTGCCGCCATAGGAACGGCAGATACGCCTGCTGCACCAATAAGGGGGTTAATCTTTCCGCCGGTTATCCAGCACATCAGTTTACCGGTAAGAAGACCGCCGCAGGTAGAAATCGCGAATGCCGCAAGTCCAAGACCGATGATGAAGAGTGTCTGGAGGTTGAGGAAGTTCTCTGCATTGGCGGTAGCACCAACCGAAACGCCAAGACAGATAGTAACGATATTGATAAGTTCATTCTGTGCAGTCTTAGAAAGTCTATCTGCAACACCCGAAACATTGAAGAGGTTACCAAGCATAAGGAAACCAACAAGGGGGGCAGCATCAGGAATGATGAAGCATACCAAAAGGGTTACGATAATGGGGAATACAACCTTTTCTACCATAGAAACAGGGCGAAGGTTGCTCATCTTTATCTCTCTTTCCTTCTTTGTGGTCAAAAGACGCATAAAGGGAGGCTGGATAATAGGGATAAGAGCCATGTAGGAGTAAGCCGCAATAGCGATAGCACCGAGAAGTTCAGGAGCAAGCTCTTTTGTTACAAGAATTGCCGTAGGACCGTCTGCACCACCGATGATACCAATAGCACCCGCCTGCATAGGAGTAAATCCAAGGAAGAGCGCAAAGAAGAATGCCGCAAATACACCAAACTGTGCACCAGCACCCATAAGGAGCGACTTGGGGTTTGCAATAAGGGGAGAGAAGTCGGTCATTGCACCAACACCCATGAATATGAGCGAGGGATAGATACCGAGCTTAACACCGAGGTAAAGAATGTCAAGAAGACCGCCGTTGTTGACTACCTCGCCTATCATAGTAGTCATCTTGATATGGAAGCCGGACTCGGTAAGAGTCATAGCATCGCCAAGATAAAGGTTAACCAGGCTAACAAACTCGGCAGAGTTCATAGCAGTAGGAGTAAAGCGGATCATACCGTTAACTTCTTTGGATTTTTTAACGATTTCAAACAAATCTTCACCGATATTGGTTTTTACAGCATCGAGGAATGCCTGCACCTGTGGGGCTAAAATTCCTTCGATTTCTCCTAATTCATTAACGAATATGTAATAATCGTCAAAGAAGAAATCTAAATGTATAAGGTTTGCACCCGGCAGATTGGCGAGCAACATACCAAATGCGATGGGCAAAAGGAGTAGGGGCTCAAACTTCTTTACAATAGCAAGATAGAAGAGCACGCCAACTATGACATACATCGCAAGGTACTGCCACCAATTCTCATAGCCGAGCAACTGGGCAATACCCGTTGTCGATAGGAAATTAGTGATTGCTTCTAACATAATGTTAGCACCTTTTCTTTCTTGTTAATATAAATTAGTTGAGAGTTGCAAGAACGTCGTTTGCAGCAACAGAAGCACCCTTCTGCACATCGATGGACGCGATTACACCATCCTGGGGAGCAGGGATATCATTTTCCATCTTCATTGCCTCAAGCACGCAGATAACGTCGCCCTTCTTTACAGACTGTCCAACGCTAACCTTAACAGCAAGAATAGTGCCGGGCATAGGAGCGGTCACCTTTGTGCCACCCTGGTTGCCGGAGGTCTTGGGCTGGGGCTTTGCCTGGGGCTGGGGAGCGGTAACAACAGGAGTGATAGGAGCAACGGGAGTAGTAACAGTGCCGTCTGCCTCTTCAACAATTACCTCATAGGTATTTCCGTTTACAGTGATATTATATTTTTTCATTTTTTTATCCTTTCTGATTATAAGTTATCTACGTTTGAAGGAAACTACACGATATTTGATGCCATTTGTGGATTCACTCTCTGCCATTGCAATAGCAGCAGCGATTACAGCAACGAGTTCTTCATCTGCGTTTGTATTCACAGGAGCAACAGGTGTAACATCTGCCGTGGATTCTGTAACGATACCACTACGCTCTCTCTTGGCAAGATCGTGGAAGAAGAACTTGAAGACTACAAGGGCTATCCAAATTATAACAAGCACCGAAAAAACGGTAAGCATACCAATAGCCAGCATCTGAAGACCGAACATCAGGGTTTCAATCAGGCCTTTGGTTTGTATAACAGACGAGCCGTAATCTCCCTTTGTGATTTCAAGTAAAAAGTTCATTTTATATCCTCCTTATTAAAGAGGCTGAACCTTACGGGAAATGGTGGGCAAAACATACTTGCCGCAAAGCATAAGAAGAGCAGAGCAAATTCTCGCCCTAAATTCATTAATGCTTATGATATCATCAATTTCACCGCTTGCTGCTGCTACGACAGGGGAAGAAACGGTTGCCTTCCATTCATTAACAAGCTCTTCACGAGTTTTTTCGAGTGTTATGTATTTATCCCAAGCAAAAGCTACACCGCTGTCAGCGTTAAGTGCGCCGATTTCGGAGCGGTCGGTTGCATATACCAAATCTGCGCCCAAGGCCTTAGAGCCAAGAAGCGCAAAGGATGCGCCTATTGCATGACCGAGAATTACTGTAACCTTTGGAACTGTTGATGTTGAGTATGCAAAAGCAAGCTTTGCAAGCTCCGGAGCGAAGTAGTTGATTTCGTTTTTCTCAGAAGTGTCAAGACCGAAGTCGGAGGCCAAG
>JAZSMN010000177.1:0-8616 GCA_045535925.1 Eubacteriales bacterium | reverse complement strand
ATAACTTCTTCTGCTACGTCGCAGATTGAACCCATAGCAACGATAACCTTTTCTGCATCGGGAGCGCCGTAGTAGTTGAAGAGCTTGTAGTTTGTGCCTAGCATTGCGACAACCTTATCCATGTATACTTCTACGATAGCGGGAAGAGCATCATAGTAGGAGTTGCAAGCTTCTCTGCAACGAAGGGTCTGTAAAGACGAACCTTAACAAGACCAACCTTCTCGCCGTTTGCATTCATGTAGTCGATAACCTCTTCAATAGCGTCACATACAGAGCCCATAGCGATGATTACTCTCTCTGCGTCGGGTGCACCGTAGTAGTTGAAGAGCTTGTAGTTTGTGCCTATCTTTGCGTTAACCTTGTCCATGTACTCCTCAACGATAGCGGGAAGAGCATCATAGTAGGGGTTGCACGCCTCTCTGTGCTGGAAGAAGATGTCGCCGTTTTCTGCCGAGCCACGAAGAACGGGGTGCTCGGGGTTGAGCGCTCTATCACGGAATGCCTGTACAGCATCAAAGTCAACCATATCTGCAAGGTCCTTGTAATCCCAAGCAGCAACCTTCTGGATCTCGTGAGAGGTTCTGAAACCGTCGAAGAAGTTAAGGAAGGGAACTCTGCCCTTGATGGTAGCAAGGTGAGCAACCGCACCAAGGTCCATAATCTCCTGTGCGTTGGTCTCTGCGAGCATAGCAAAACCGGTCTGACGGCAAGCATATACGTCGGAGTGGTCGCCGAAGATGTTAAGTGCGTGGGATGCTACGCATCTTGCGGATACGTGGATAACGCAGGGAAGAAGCTCGCCGGCAATCTTGTACATGTTGGGAATCATAAGAAGAAGTCCCTGGGAAGCGGTGTAGGTGGTGGTAAGTGCACCTGCCGCAAGAGAGCCGTGAACAGCGCCTGCTGCGCCTGCCTCAGACTGCATCTCTACAACCTTAACGTTCTCGCCGAAGATGTTCTTTGCGGGCTCGCCAAAGATG
This sequence comes from Eubacteriales bacterium, assembly GCA_045535925.1. Lineage (GTDB taxonomy): Bacteria > Bacillota > Clostridia > Oscillospirales > CAG-272 > UBA1740. Next base: position 7,636 of record JAZSMN010000177.1, on the reverse strand, counting down.
TTCTTGTTAGACGCAGACCAAGTGTCTGTTACTTCAGCCATAGGGCTGGAAGGGGTGATAGGATAGATAGCAGCTACCTCTGTGAACGCATAAGAAACGTGCGCAGCAGAAGTGTTACCGTCCATAGAAATTTTCTTTCTTTCTATCATGGTTTTCCTCCAATATAAAAAAATTTATTATTCTGTAACTTTAGAGTTTCCTCTCAAGGTATAATTATAGCATAATATTTTATAAAAGTAAATAGCAAAACAAAGATTTATTCGTATTTAATTTAAGCAATTTTTACGTGTGCTGGCAGGGATTTATTGCACATCCGCGCTTATGCTATCCACCGCCTCACGATAAGCCTCGTAGCCGGCGACAATGTTAAGCGCCTCAAGGAGCGCATTCGCCGTCATGTCGGCGGGCAGAGAGAAGTGCTCGGCGAGCCTGCCACGGCGCTCCACAGCACCTGCAGAACCCGAAAGTCCGTCCATAAAAAAGTCAACTTTAGTTATCATTTTTGTGCTATTTTGCCTCGATAACTCGACACCCTCCCCCACTTCGATAAAAGGCGAGAGCGAGCGCATAAGCACCTCTCTGTCCATTCCCTCCACACCTAAAAGGCCTGCCGCCGAGGGTGTTTTCTTGCGTCTTTCCTTTCCCTCAATCTTGGGAATATATGCGTTATATACCCTCTCCTTTGGTATTATGCCAAGCAAAAAGGAGCGAATCTGCTTGCCACCTCCGTCCGAGTCGGTGAGTATAATTATTCCGTCCGAGGAAAGCCTTCTTATTAACGCCTGCTTTTCCCTCGAATTAAATATTCCAAATCCGTCCACCGAAATAACCGTGGCATCAAAAATCTGCTTTAATATATTTTTGTCATACTTGCCCTCGACGACAATAGGCATTTTTATCCTCGGTTTATTTTCCACAGTCGCGCCTCCGTTTTTCACAAAGATGCGAAAGCGGACACTCGGGGCACCTCGGCCCTCTCGCGATGCAGACCTCTCTGCCAAACCAGACTATGCGGTGGCAGAAGTCGGAGCCCTCCTCCCCGTCGATGAGCTCGGTCAATATCTTCTCTATCTTCAGGGGGTCCTTTAGCTTTTCGGGGTACATACCAAGCCTTCCGCATATTCTTATACAATGCGTGTCACAGACCACAGCGGGCAGGCCGAAGATGTCACCTATAAGCAGGTTTGCTATCTTGCGACCCACACCCGGGAAGCGAAGCAGGCTCTCCATATCCGAGGGCAGCTCGCCGCAAAACTCCTCCACCAGCATCCGCGAGGCATCACGGATATTGGCCGCCTTCATACGATAGAGGCCACAGGGCTTTACTATTCTTTCAATCTCTTCTATGTCGCCGTATGCCATACTTTCGGCGGTGGGAAAGACCCTGAAAAGCTCCTCGCAAACCGTGTTTACCCGCGCGTCGGTGCACTGGGCAGACAGTCTTCCCATCACCAAGAGTCGCCAGGGCGAGCCCTCATATTTTAGCGCGCACTCGGCAGAGGGATAGACCTCCTTTAGCCTCTCGACAATAGCACCAAGGCGCTCTCTTTTTTCCTTTTTTGTCAATTTTCTGCCCTCTCTATCAGCTCTTTTACAAGTCGCATCGACAGTCCTACCACGGTGTCAAAGTCACCCTCGTAGTGGGTGACAAACTTCCCTGCTCCACCCTGTATGCCATAGGCGCCCGCCTTGTCCATCGGCTCGCCTGAGGCTATGTACTCTCTGATTTCACCCTCGGATAGGTCACGGAAGAATACCTCTGTGGTAGCCACACCGCTATAAACCCTGCCGCCAAAATGCACAGCCACACCGGTGTGCACATTGTGCCCTCTACCGGACAGCGAGCGAAGCATCGCCAGGGCATCCTCCTCGTCGATGGGCTTACCAAGGGCAACTCCGTCAAGCTCTACCAAGGTGTCCGAGGATATTATAAGGCACTCGTCCCCCTCGATATCTTTGACCGCCGCACCCTTCTGGACAGCCAGCATTTCTACACCTACCGAGGGGTGAACACCCTCGGGAAGGCTCTCGTCCACCTCGCGGGTTATTATCTGGAAATCTGTATACAGTCCGCCAAGAAGCTCTTTTCTGCGGGGCGACTTGGATGCAAGAATTATTCTCTTTTTCATTTTATTCTCCGTTTGTTTGCTCTGTCATTTATATAAATTTGGAATTAGATTTCTACATATCAAAAGGATTGTCTTTCTGCATATTAAAGCCATTGTCTTTCTACATATTAGTATATAAAAAAAAGGGGCAAAAGTCAAGAGTGTGACCCGCCGTAAAAGGACAGAATTTTGCCAAGGTTCGCGCCCGCAAAGATAGAGCAAGCAAAGAGGGATAGCCACGGAGAGAAAAAGTCCCCCGAGTGATTTCACTCGGGGGACTACACACTATTTAAATAGCATTTTTAATCGGCAGGCAGGTCTTTAAACTTAAAACTGATGTCCCCAAGATACCCGTCTTTTATCCTGGCAATTTCATCATACTTTTTTGTCATAGCGGTGCGGTCAAATATGTATCCTGCATTCATAATCATATTGTGCCACATATGGGGACAAGAGCGCTTTTCAACGACGGTAAATTCATCGCAAACCATATCTTCGTAAACCTTGTCGAAGGAAGAGCGAACATTGTGACGGATAAAGCGAAGCATCTCGGTGTTTTTCTCCTGTCTGTCCTCTGTCACGAAGTAATGCTTGTATTCAAAGTACCCGTCAAGAACATTGGTGGAGTTAAGCGACTGATAGTCAAGGAATGCGGAGCACTGGCTAAACTTCTCGGTGGAATAAGAGATAGCACCAATACGGCCGATGCTGTGTATCTGGGTGAGGTATTTGTCAGGCTCGCCAGTCTCGGGGTTAACCTCTCTGTAAAGAGGAACGGGAACGATACCATAACCGGTGTGGCCGTCATCCTTGTTCATAGTCTTGTACTCATCGTACTCAAGAGAGCCAAGGCAGACAATTCCGCCGAAGAGCACCTTGCCCGATGCGAACCTGCCGCGAATAGCCGAAAGGGCATCAGGACCATAACCCATGCACTGCTCGGCAGAGTTGTTAACCGCTATAACACCCTTGTTGTTAGAGAAGAGGCCGGTGATAGCATCGCACAATTCATAAAGTTCGGAGGCGCTTCGTGGGTAGCCGTATCTGTATTCCTGTTGGTCCTCACTCCATTCGCTACTGATAATGCTAACAGACGAGGAGTAAAGCAGGCCGGAGGCAGAAAAATCAGCAGCCGAAGAAATCGCGAAGCCGATAGTGTCAGAAAGGTTGCCATTTGTGTCGGTGTCACCCGAGGACTGGTGAACCGCTCTACTGTAATCTGCAAGGATGGAGTAGTTCCACTGACCGTCCCATACAAGGTTGTACAAGTCGTCAATGTTAAACTTGCCGTCACCTGTGCGGTCGCTGTTGTACTTGGTGGCCGCATCGGGGTTGTAGCCCTCGGTGTTGCACTCGGGGTCAACCTGTATAGACTGAAGAAGTCCAATATTCACAGGCACAACAAGGAATGCGCGAGCCATATCGGTAAAATAGTCGCTGGCGAGGCAGTACATTTTGTTCTTCGAAAGCGAGAGCGAGCGCATATATTCGTACATATATCCCTCGCCCGTGTCCTCAAAGCCAGGCTCGAGGAACTCGAAGTAGTTGGTGCCGCGCTCTTCACAAAGAAGGTTTGTAAACGCGCCCTTTAGAGTAGCAGAAACCATATCATAGACAAAGTTGCAATATATATCTGCTCGGCCCGTCGAGTGGCTAATTACCTCGCTGAAAATAACATCGCTACACTTGGACCAGGTATATACATCACCGTCCTTGAAGTATTCGTATGTCAGATGAACTTCGGTTGTATTATAAGCAGCGATATTACGCTTGCTGACATTAATGTCAACCTGGGAATAGTCGTTATGTTTCTCCCACTCGGTAAGAGTGCCGGCAAGATAACGAGCGCAGGTAGAGGGTAACTCGAGGTTGTTGGAGTTTTCGGTAGCCTTGAGCTTGATAGGAGTAGATGTGTCCCACCACAAATGGTACACCTTGCTCTCTTCGTCGCCATCGGTGTATTGCTCGCCACACTCGTCGCAAAGGTCGTTGTCGTCTATATCGCGGTGGCTGCAAGAGGGGCACTCGGACCCATCGCTGAAAGGCTCGCCACACTCGTCGCAAAGGTCGTTGTCGTCTATATCGCGGTGAGTACAAGCAGGAGTCTCGGGCCCATCGCTAAAAGGCTCGCCGCACTTGTCACAGGCGTTGTTGTCATCAAGATCTCTATGAGTACATATATCCACATTATCGGTGTATTCTGCCTCACAGAGATCGCACAGTGAGTCGTCATTTGCATCCCTATGAGAACAAGCACAGGATGCAAAAATAGCAACAAACAACAAAAGCATAATTACACTAAATAAAATTTTGTTTTTCATACATCCTCCTATAAATACACTTAAATTATACTGGATAAAGCTGTATTTTACTTTTCTAATTTAATTATAACACCTACAAAGATATAAAGTCAAGTTGTTGCTCATGTCATTTTATTTTTCTAATTAAGAAAAAACTCTAAAAACAAAAGTCCCCCGAGTGATTTCACTCGGGAGACTAAACACTATGTAATTACCAAATCCTACTTAGTTAGGAAGGTCACCATACTGCTTGTAGAGATCTTCAAGATATTCCTGCTTGGTTCCGCCAAGCTCGACGTACTTTGTAGTCATAGCGGTACGGTCGAAGATGAAGTTAGCCTTCATGATCATGTTGTGCCACTTGTTCTCGTTGGAGAGGGGATCGACGGTAACGAAGTACACACCGATAGCATCCTCAAATGCCTTATCGAAGGACGAACGAACGTTGTAACGGATATACTGAAGCATCTCGGTGTTCTTGCTGTCACCGCCTGCTACGTCGAAGGAAAGCTTGTAGTTGTAGTACTCGTCAAGAATATCAGTGGAGTTGAGAGACTGATAGTCAAGGAATGCGGAGCACTGGCTGAACTTCTCGGTAGTAGCAGAGATAGCGCCTACACGACCGATGTTGTGGATCTGGGTGAGATATCTGTCGGGCTCGCCGGTCTCGGGGTTAACTTCTCTGTAAAGAGGAACAGGAACGATACCGTAACCGGTATTGCCGTCGCCCTTGTTCATAGTCTTGTACTCGTCATACTCAAGAGAGCCAAGACAGATAACGCCGCCAAAGAGAACCTTGTTAGATGCGAACTGGTTACGAATAGCCTGAAGTGCGTCAGGACCATAACCCATACACTGATCTGCAGAGTTGTTAACTGCTATAACACCTCTGTTGTTGGTGAAGAGGCTGGTGATAGCATCGCAGAAATCGTAAAGCTCGGGGTTGGTTACAGGATACTCATACATGTAGTCCTGTGCGTCAATATCCCAGTCACGCTTGATAATGGTAACAGATGTGGTGTAAAGCAAACCGGAAGCAGAAAGACCAGAGCTGGTAGAAACTGCGAAGCCGATGGTGTCAGAAAGGTTACCATTAGTGTCAAAGCCGTCGCCGGTAGACATACCGGAGGACTGGTGGATTGCTCTACTGTAGTCTGCAAGGATGGAGTAGTTCCACTGACCGTCCCATACAAGGTTGTAGAAGTCATCAATGTCAAACTCACCGTCGCCTGTACGGTCGCTGTTGTACTTGGTAGCCGCATCGGGGTCATAGCCGGGGGTGTTGCACTCGGGGTCAACCTGGATGGACTGAAGAAGTGTAACGTTTACAGGAACAACGAAGAATGCACGAACCATATCAGTGAAATAGTCACTGGAGAGGCAGTACATCTTGAACTTGGAGAGAGTAAGGGATCTCATGTACTCGTACATGTAGCCTACACCAGCATCCTCAAAGTCAGTCTCCAAGAACTCGAAGTAGTTGGTGCCACGGTCTTCGGAAAGAAGGTTTGCAAACGAGCTCTTAAGAGAGGTGGAAACCATATCGTAAACAAAGTTGCAATACATATCAGGACGTCCCGAGGAACCACCAAGAACCTCATTGTTGATTACGTCGATACACTTGGACCAAGCGTACTGATCGCCCTCTTTGAAGTAGTCATAGTCAACCTTAACATTGGTTGTGCTATAAGCAGAGGTGTTACGCTTGCCGACCATGATATCAACCTGAGAGTAGTCGTTGTTCTTCTCTTCCTCGGTAAGAGTACCAGCAAGATAACGAGCACAAGCAGAGGGAAGCTCACGGTTGTTGGAGTTCTCTGTCGCCTTAAGCTTGATGGTAGTGGTTTCCCAGTCGATGTAGTAAACCTTTTCGTCAACTACAAGATCGCCACCAGTACCGGGGTCCTTCTTGTCAGTACCGTCGCTGAAAGGATCGCCACACTTGTCACAAGCATTGTTGTCGTCTGCGTCACGGTGGTTACAAGTGGGAGTCTCGGGAGCACCACAGGAAGCAAAAACGCCAATAGCGAGAACCAAAACAAGCAACAAAGCAAGGATTTTGATTTTCATTTTTTTCTCCTTTAAATAATTTTTTAATAACAAATTCAGGCCGTCAGTCTGCGATGCTCTACGGCAATCAAGCATCAGGCTAAAGCTTTGTGTTCAACCGATAATGCAAATTGCAAAACAAAGAAGAAATGGCAATATAACCGGAAAAGGCTACAAACGCCAGTTCGCAAACCGAGAACGATCACGCTACTTTATCGACATTATGTTATCATAAATTAATAATATAGTCAAGCAGATTTTGTTATCGAAAGAAAATTTTTGCATATTATATAAAAATTATAAATAAATTTGTGCATATCGACAAAATTATATTTTTATGCTAAAAATTTCGAATTCTCGTACATTTTCGCCCTAAAAGGGGTGAAAACATACCTATACCACAGCAATAAGCCGAGTAAAATTCGCTTGCAAAATTAGGCAAAAACGAGTAAAAAGATAAGCAAAAGATGGGCAAAACGGAGAGCAAAGGCGGCGGCGAAAGTGGTGCCAATGGAGTGGTTAGAAGGGTGGTTAAGGGGTGATTTAAGGAGCACAAATGGGCGGATATCGGGATAGTTTAAAGACAAAATCCGACCCCAAAAGCAAGAGCAACACCAAATCTCGCCCCACCTTGATAAAAAAGTTGTTGTCAAATATGTAATCTATAGTTTACAAACCGCGCCCAAAATTTTAAGATAACTCGACACGCCCCGAGGTTATGCCTGTTATAGAGGCTGTAAACCGCCCAAAGATTTTTTAGTATATAATGTTGACAAATCCTTTTACCTGTGATATAATACTATGGCGTCAAAGAGGTGGTTATTGACTTTTTGCATATGGCTTGTCCGCCTATCTATAAAAGCCGAGAGCCTTTAGCCTTTTTATTTCCCTATTGTTTTAGAATTTACCCGTTTTTTAGTTTTCACATTTATTTTTCGAGGTGTAGCGCAGTTGGTAGCGCGCCAGTTTCGGGTACTTGTGGTCTCTTGTTCAACCGAGGGAGCACAAAAACGCTGAAAAGCCTTGAAAACACTAGACTTTTCGCACTTTTCACCCGATGCAAAATTGGTCAAAAATCGGGTTTGACCACATAACTGACCACAACAAAATTCAATAGTTTTTTACTAATCGAGGCGTAGCGAAGGTGGTATCGCGCCAGTTTCGGGTACTGGAGACCGT
>JAZSMN010000143.1:0-7818 GCA_045535925.1 Eubacteriales bacterium | reverse complement strand
GGTAGCAAGAACGAAGAAAGGCTCGTCAAGCGTGTAGGTTGTGCCGCCTACGGTAATCTTATGCTCCTGCATTACCTCAAGCATGGCAGACTGCGTCTTGGGGGTAGCACGGTTTATCTCATCAGCGAGTACCAAATTAGCAAAGATAGGTCCGCGGCGGAAGATAGAGTTCATTCTTCCCTCCGCATCCTTTTCGATAATATTAGATCCGGTGACGTCCGAGGGCATAAGGTCGGGGGTAAACTGTATTCTCGAAAACGGGAGGTTAAGAATACGGCTAAGAGAACGGACAAGTCTGGTCTTACCTACTCCGGGGACACCCTCAAGAAGAACGTTACCACCTGCAATAATTGCAATAATAATGTTCTCTACTACCTCATCCTGTCCTACTATATCCCTACGAAGTTGCTCTTTTATTGACTTTATTGCTTCGCTAAACTGTGTTATTCTTTCTGTATTTTCCATTGTAAAAACCTTTCTTTATTCTTTTGTCATTTCCTCGGGTGTAAGGAGCAGGTCGAAATATTTTCTCGCTATTTCGGCAATCTCCTCCGGTATTTCACCCGACTGGTTGTCAAATATTGAATAGTATTTATTTATAACTTCTTTGTATTTTGTAATCATATCGAGGTCGGGGTCGTAGACCGAATCGTCGCTGCCGACCATATTGTCGCCCGAGCCATAGCCACCTGTGTTGTCGCCTGTCAGCTCATCGTCCTTGTCATCGTCGGGACGAGTGACGGGGGTGTCGGTGTCTGTGCCTGGAGGCGGAGGCTCTACGCCCTCCTCCTTAAGCTCGTCATCGGTTATCGAGAATATCCTGATAATCTCGTTTATCGCTATGTTTGATATACGCTGGTTGTCCGACTCCTGCAAGAATGCAAGCGAGACAGCAGCACTCACTTCCTCGCACAGGTCATCAAGGTCGCCTGAGCCACCGTCGAGAATGTTGTTCATCCCGTTTACAAGCATAAGCAGTGAGTCATAAAGTGCATCGGTGCCGCTGGTAATCGAAACCGACGAGAGGATGGCAGAAAGCTTGCCTCTATAAAGCGACATGGCGGTACCAGCATCGGCGGCAGAATCCACCGCATCTATCATATCCTCAAGCGCCCCAGACAAGGTGGAGTCGGAGAGCTTGGTGAGGGCGTTGCCGATAGTTTCCATAACCGAGTCGCCGCTTCCAAGGAATGCTCTGGAAATAAGTTCGGAGGAGTTGTACTCGAGGAGCAATGCCTTCAGGCTCTTTACCGAATTTATCGCCGCCAGCTTCATCTTTGGCTCCTGGTCGGTGTCCTCTATCTCGTCTATTAAGTCCTCGATGCTTGCCACTATGCCTGTGCGCAGGCCCTCCTCAGCAAACCTGTCGGAGGAGACTCTGGTTATAAGCTGTTTAAGTTCGGCAATTCGCCAGTTCTTCTCATACTCGTCGATTATCGGAATATCAGGCCCTTCTTTGGCAACTGCGGGAACCACTATTGCGCACAGAGTTAAAGAAAGCGCAAGCGCAAGCGCCACGCAGGACGCCCAAATTCGCTTAAACTTCAAGGCAGAGTCAGGAATCTCGGCCATTCTGCGTTCGGCATCCTGTCGCTGAACCTCCACCATAGCGCCGCTTTCGCCGGCATAGGCGAGCATCGTCTGCGCTCTCTCGCCAAGGTCGAACTCGTCGTCAACATACCGCGCAACACGGCGAGGGGTTGGGCGAAGGATAAGAAACAAAACGCCACCAACCAAAAGAGCCGCGCCAACTCCTATCAATGCCGATATAAGCGGGCTTATATGTATCAACTCCCGTTTTGAGAATATCCACAAAAGAGCAAACACCGATAAGCCACAGGACACACCATATACAAAAGATTTGATAATTGCAAAAAGAGTCAGCCGTTTACCAAATCTATTTAACCCGTCACTCATTGAAAATCCTTCCTAATACGTTAAATAAAGAAAAATATATAATTTTGTTATTTTATTATTTTAGCACACAAATGAACAAAAGTCAACGGATTGCGCGTAAAATCCTGAAAATGCCCTGTTTTTTAAAAATACAAAAAGCATTCGCACCTGAGTGCGAATGCTTTTGACATATAGGATTAGTCGTTCTTTACATGTACGTCGAGTTGATTAAAGGGAATCTCGATACCGTTTTTGTCAAACGCCGCCTTAACCGCCTCAAGCACGTCAAAGTTTACAGTCCAATAATCGGCACTGTTTACCCAAACACGGGCGGTGATGTCAATACTGCTTGCAGAATGGGAGGACATTCTTACCATGGACTCCGGCTCGTCAAGTGTCAACTCGTGTGAGGTGAGTATATCGGTGATAATAGCCTTTGCTTTATCGAAATCTGCCGAATAGGATATTGAGAAGGTGAAATCCACACGGCGAAGATCCTTCTCGGAGTAGTTTATTATATTGCCCGATGAAAGCGCACCGTTGGGCAGGTATATCACCTTGTTATCAGGGGTGCGAAGTTTGGTGCATACCATATGTATATCCTCAACCGTACCGCTAACACCCTGCGCCTCAATGTAGTCGTCAATCTTGAAGGGGCGTGTTACCAATATCAGAACTCCTCCCGCAACGTTGGAGAGCGCGCCGTTTACCGCAAGACCGATGCACACACCAAAGGACGCCACAAGAGCAGTAAGTCCGCTGGTATCAATACCGAGATATGCTACAAGGCAAATGACTATCGCTATCTTTAATCCCATGCGGAAAATATAGGCTATCGTACGCATAACCGTCTTGTCAAACTTGCCGCCATCACCCCTTTTCTCAATCCTTCTTGAGATAGAGTTGATAATCTTAAAGGTGACGAGTAGAATTACTATCGCAATAAGGATTTTAATTCCCGTGTTAAGGCACCAGGATAATACAGTGCTACCAATAGTGCCAAGAACTTCCGACCAGTTTATACTTATCGCTGTTTCGGCAGTGGCGCTGCCCGATGTTTCTAACAATGTGTTAAACATAATTTGTTTCCTTTCTGTTTTTAGTTTTATTTTAGCATAAAAAACATCGCTTGTCAAATGCTAATTACTAACATTTTTTGTGATAATTTAAGTCATTGACTCGATTTTTCCATAATACGCAATTTCAGATTGTTCCTGATACTTGCCTGGGCCCAGTCGGCACTCACTCTGCCGGAGGAAATAAGGCTCACCGCACCGTAGACCAAGGAGAGTGTATAAAGCGAGAGGTCGGTGGCATCTATGCCCTCCCCCACAGCGAGAGTGCGACAGGCATCAATTATCGGCTTGTCAAACTCCAAAAGTTCGGCAGAGTGGCGAGCATCTTTGCCCACGGCAAGCATAGCAGAATGGAAATTGCCATTACCTATCCAAAAGCGCACCATAGAGGCGGCAAGACCCAAGAGGCGCTCGGTGGCACTGTCCCTGTAAATCTCGGATATGCTCTCACAGAGCAAAAACCAGTCATGACACATGTAGCCTATAATTTCAAGAATAAGTTCGTCCTTGTCGCGAAAATGTCGGTATGGTGCAGCACAGGAAACCTGGGCAGCAGCAGCCACCCTACGCAGAGAAAAATCGCCTATTCCATGCTCGCCAAGCTCGGAAAGTCCTGCCCTTATCAGGCGCATTCGCACACTTCTCTCGTCCTCTTTATCCCTTATTTTGCTTCTTGGCATTTTATCCCTCCCAAAGAATAAGTTAACACTATTAACATAAATTTTAGCATATGTTTTTGAAAAATGCAATAGGTTATAGAAAAACTCTTGACTTTTCGCTGTTTCTGTGTATAATATATGTAACTTTTAGGGGTATGTTAACGGTGTTAACATATAAAATTGGTGATAAAATGATAAACAGGAATAATCTGGAGCTCGGACAGCAAAAGAGTGTTATCCGAGAGTTGTTTGAATATGGAAAAAAGAGAAAGGCAGAGATAGGAGAGGAAAATGTCCACGACTTTTCGCTTGGTAATCCGAGTCTGCCCTGCCCGATCGAGGTGAATGAGGAAATAGCACGCCTGGTGGAAGAAATAGAGCCTGTGGCTCTGCACGGATACACCTCGGCACAGGGTGACCTCTCGGTGCGCCGCGCTATCGCAGAGTATATAACCGACAGCCTCGGCTCCCCTGCAAGGGCGGAAAACATATACCTGACCGTGGGATGTGCGGCCGCCTTGGTTTGTTCCTTGTCGGCGGTGGTTTGCCCGGGCGAAGAGGTCATTCTCCTTTCGCCCTATTTCCCCGAATACAAGGTATTTGCCCGCGGTGTGGGTGCCGTCATCAAAGAGGTTCCCTGCAAGGCGGGAAGCTTTGGACTCGATGTCTGTGCTATAAGAGATGCACTAACCGAGAGGACGGCGGCGATAGTGATAAACTCGCCAAACAACCCCACAGGCGCTGTCTATACCGAGGAAGAAATAGAGGCTCTTGCCAATATGCTGTCGAGCTTCAAAAAGGAAAGCGGCAGGACGGTGTATATTATTTCGGACGAGCCTTACCGCGAGCTGGTTTATGACGGTAGGGAGACTGTTTTCATTCCTAAATATTATAACGACACGATAGTTTGCTATTCCTTTAGCAAGTCGCTCTCACTCCCCGGCGAGAGAATTGGTTATGTGTTTGTACCAGATGAATTAGAGGACTCCGCCCTTGTCTATGACGCAGTGGCAGGCTCCGGCAGGCTTCACGGCTATGTTTGTGCGCCAAGCCTTTTGCAACACGTTTTGCCAGCTTGTCTTGGAAAAACCGCAGATATTTCTATCTATGACAGGAACAGGCAGCTGCTTTACGAGGGGCTTTCGGCTATGGGATATACGGCAACTCGCCCATCGGGAGCATTCTATCTATTCCTAAAATCGCCCGAGAGCGATGCAAATGCCTTTTGCGAAAGGGCGAAAAAACATGAACTACTTTTGGTGCCCTCGGACAGCTTTGGCTATCCCGGGTATGTAAGAATTTCCTACTGTGTAAAAACCGAACAAATCGAGAGAGCTCTTCCCGCCTTTGTCGCCTTGGCGAAGGAATATGGCTTGGAGGGGTAAGGAGATATTATGTCTGACCAACTTAAAGAAGCGAGAAAAATTATAAGCGAAGTCGACAAGGAAATGGCCGAGCTTTTTGTCAAGAGGATGCGCGCGGCAGAAACGGTAGCCGCCTACAAGGGTGAAAACGGGCTGCCTATTCTCGACGAGGCGAGAGAAGAAGAGCTTATAAAGGCAAACTCATCTTATATCGAGGACGAGGTCTTGCTCGAATACTACGTTAATTTTATAAAGTCAAATATGGAGATTTCCCGAAGATATCAGTCAAGACTACTTGAGGGTATGAGGGTTGCCTACTGCGGTACGGCGGGCGCATATGCGCATCTGGCGGCAAGAAAGCACTTCCCTACCTCGACACAGGTGTCCTATCCCAGCTTTGAAAAGGCGTACGAGTCGGTGGTAAAGGGCGAGTGCGATGTGGCGGTGCTCCCTGTGGAAAACAGCTTTCAGGGGGATGTAGGACAGGTCACCGACCTGATGTTTTCAGGCTCGCTGTATGTAAACTCTATGTTCGATATGGCGATAAGCCACGACCTGCTTGCACCCCGTGGGGGGGCACTCGAAAATATCAAGACGGTGGTAAGCCACCCACAGGCGCTCGGACAATGTAGAGATATCATCGCCGAGAGAGGCTATCAGACAATAGAATACCCCAACACCGCCCTTGCGGCCGAGTATGTGGCAAAGAAGGGCGACCCCACCATAGCGGCAATAGCCAGCGAGGAGGCGAGCGAAATCTTTGGGCTTGCGGTTTTAGAGAGAAACATAAACTCTGCAAGAAATAACACTACTCGCTTTGCGGTATTCTCGAGAGTAATGAACCGACACCAGACCAGCGAGATGGGTGTGCATTCGGTACTGCTCTTCACGGTTAGAAACGAGGCGGGTGCTCTCGCGAGGGCTATCGAGATAATTGGTAGGCACGGATTTAATATGCTGGCACTTCGCTCGCGCCCGATGAAAGAACTTCTGTGGCAATACTACTTCTATGTAGAGGCAGAGGGCAATATTAATACCGACGAGGGAAGAGCGATGCTCGAGGAGCTGGGACAATATTGCGACAGGCTCTCGGCAATAGGCACATTTACTAAAAAGGAGTATTGATATGAGGTGTATGAAGGTATGCTTGGGCGAGCGCTCCTATGATATAGTGATAGGCGGCGGTGCTCTTGATATGGTGGGCGAGCACTTTAATCTTAACAGACGAGTGCTTATAATCACCGATGAAAATGTACCTATAGAATATTCAAACAAGGTAAAGAAATACTGTAAAGAGGGTGAGATTTTGAAACTGCCCTCGGGTGAGGGGACAAAGAGCCTCGCCTACCTTGAAAAAATACATACAAAGCTCATAAAGATGAAAATGACAAGGGGCGACTGTATTGTAGCGGTAGGTGGCGGAGTTATTGGCGACCTATCCGGCTTTGCGGCGGCAACCTATATGCGCGGAATAGATTTTTACAATGTGCCCACTACACTCCTCTCACAGGTCGACTCATCTATCGGCGGCAAAACGGCAATAAACCTCGGCGGGGTAAAGAATATAGTCGGTGCTTTTCATCAGCCAAGGGCGGTTTTGATAGATACCGACACCTTGAAAACCCTGCCTGAAAGACACTATGCCTCGGGTCTATGCGAGGCCATAAAAATGGCGGTGTGCTTTGATAAGGAGCTCTTCGAGAAATTTGAAGAGATGGATTATGCACAAATCAAAGCCAGCATAGATTACTTTATCTGTGGCGCTCTTTTAATAAAAAAGACGGTTGTAGAAGCCGACGAGAAAGAGTCGGGACTACGCAAGGCTCTAAACTTCGGGCATACAATAGGTCACGGTATCGAGTCGGCGGGAAATTTAGGCGAGCTGTATCACGGTGAGTGTGTGGCAATCGGAATGCTCCCCTTCTCATCGGACGAGGCAAGAGCAAGGCTTGAAGCTGTGCTTAAGAAGGTAGGACTCCCCACGGAGTACAAAGGAGATATAGAAAAGGTCATAGACTTCGCTGCCCACGACAAGAAAAGTGTGGGTGGTGGATGTGATGCGGTCTTTGTCCGCGAGGTTGGCGAGTGCTTTTTTGCAAGAGTTAGTAAAGAGGAGCTTGAAGAGCTTGCCAAAAAGGCCTATATATCATAACAATTATTTACATTTTAACTAACATAAGGCGGGGCGTGTTAAATTTCGTCACGCAGGAGATAATATGAAAAACACTTTTGGCAACCAGATTACTCTCACACTTTTCGGTGAGAGTCACGGTGAATACATAGGTGCTGTGCTTGACGGTGTAGCAGCAGGAATAAGAATTGACGAGGAGAATATCAAAAGAAGGCTCGCCCAAAGAAGGCCAAAGGGCGATATATCTACCGCAAGGGTAGAGGCCGACAATTACATTATCGCAAGCGGCGCTTACAACGGCTATACCACAGGCTCGCCTCTTACAATTCTTATTAAAAATGAGAGAACGAATAGCAAAGATTACTCACAGTTTTTGACACGCCCCCGCCCCTCGCACGCAGACTATGTGGCCGGGGTTAAGTACGGCGGTTATCAAGACCCCAGAGGTGGCGGACACTTTTCCGGTAGGATTAGCGCTCCTATTGTAGCGGTGGGTGCTATACTTGAGTCGGCTCTTCGCGACAAGGATATCTATATTGGCACACATATTTTTAGGCTGCAGGATATTGTAGACTGCGGCTTCAGTGATTACAAGAATGATATCGAAAAAATTAATTCAACCGACTTCCCTACCCTCTCCGAGGAGGCGGGCAAGGAGATGATAGAAAAAATCACCGAGGCTAAAGCTAACC
>JAZSMN010000228.1:0-2484 GCA_045535925.1 Eubacteriales bacterium | reverse complement strand
ACAATGGCCGAGCCAAAAGTTGGCGACCCAAACAATGACGGCGGCACCGATACAGCTAGCGACAATCCCGAGCAAACACCACCCACAGAAAAGCCAAAAAATGATACCATCCTCACTCCACCGGTCATACATCCCTTCGATGCCGGCAACCTTTAAGGGGTGAAGAAAAACGGTTGCAGCCAACTGGTTGCAACCGTTTTTTGTTTGCTTTTAGTAAATGATTATTTACATTTTTCTCCAAAATTTACAAAACAGGCATACCCGTGTTAAATTTTGGTGGATATAAGGTTAGTTGTACATTCCGTTTTTCGCGAGGTAACTGTAAAGCTGCTCGCCGTGATTTTGCTCCTCTTTTTGGATGTGTGCGAGAGTGTCGCGGAGCACGGGAGAGCAAAATTCGAACACACCGGTGTTGTATACCCCGGACACGTGTTTTTCCATAGAGAGAGCATCGCGGCACAGGTATGCATCACTCTGTTTTTCCGCCTCGGTGCAGGGGGATGTCTCGCCGGTGTACTTGGCGCTGGAGGCAGGACTTGCAGGCGAGGGCATCGACACCTCCTCGCCGTTCAATATGCGAGTTATGGTAGATAGGTGGCTCTGTTCTGCCTTTTTAATCTCGGCGAAAATCTCTTTAAGTGCGGGGTCCTTCGCCTGTGCCTCATACTTTTCGTACTTCTCGATGCAGAGTTGTTCTTGTGATTTCAGGTCCTTTAAAATTTCGGTTTCCTTGGTTGTTAAGGTCATTTACCTTTTTCCTCCTTTTTTGGTGTACCTTGATAATGTCCATTTTGGCGCTTTCTTATTCACCTGTGTTTTTGATTTTAAATATCTCGGTGCAAGAAGTTGAACAAACGACTCTGTTTTGTACAATAACACTTCTACACGATACATTTTTTTCAAAAACCCCTTTTATTTTATTTATTTTTATGTTATAATATTATGCTACGTATACGCATACCGCGTACGTGTAAATTCTTGTAAAGCACCGAAAGGATAAATATATGAGTGAAAAAACCACCTCGCAAACCTCCTGTCGACTTAACCGTGTCGGCGGTCAGGCCGTGCTTGAGGGCGTAATGATGAAGGCGGGCGAGCGCACCGTCACCACCTGCCGAAATGAAAAAGGTGATATTGTCGTAAACGACTCAAGCTTTGTTTCTGTAAGAAAAAAACACAAGATTCTCGACATTCCCGTGCTACGCGGATTTGTAAACTTTGTTGAAATGATGGCCCTGTCCTTCAAGACCCTTGGCTTCTCAGCGGAGGTTATGGGTATCGAAGAAGAGGACAAAAAAGAGGATGGCAAGTCGGGGACTCTCGACTTTGTGATGATTCTCTCTACCCTTTTGGGCGTGGTTTTGGCTATGGGGCTTTTCTTCATACTGCCCACTCTGGCTGCGGACGGAATTTCCTGGCTGTATAACCACTTTATCTCGGGAGAGCCTATCCCCGCTATTGTGATTGCGGTTATCGAGGGAATTATGAAGATAATCATTTTCATTGTATATCTCTCGCTTGTTTCCCTGATGCCCGATATTTATCGCACATTCCAGTATCACGGCGCCGAGCACAAGTCCATCGCCTGCTTTGAGGCAGGAGATGAGCTGACACCCGAAAACGCGATGAAGCACAGGCGCTACCACCCCCGTTGTGGTACAAGCTTTATGTTCCTGATGATACTCATCGGTGTGTTTGTGGGTATGTTTGTGCGCTTTGTTCTCCCCGATGAGAGCGCATTCCCCCACCAGATGCTTTACTCGCTGACGGTTTCGGGAATCAAAATCCTCTTGCTCCCCCTCACTATGGGTATCGGTTACGAAATCCTGATGCTGGCAGGCAAGCACGACAACATTATAACAAGAATTATCTCTGCTCCCGGTATGTGGGTTCAGCGCATCACCACAAAAGAGCCTACCCCCGATATGCTGGAGATTGCTATTATCTCGATTAAATGCGCCCTGCGCGACGACTTCCCCGAGTTTATGGAGTTTTACAACAGGCGCGAGTGGGAAAAACGCGGAGAAAACGGCGAGAGTGCCGAGGACGGCGAAGCAACCGAAGGTACAGTGGTAGCGGCAAACAAAGAGGCGACGGAGAGCACCGACGCGATAGCTACCGAAGAAACAACCGAAAGCACAGAGATGACAACCACCGAAGAAACAACCGAAAGCACAGAGCCTGCCGAGGACGGCGAACAAATATGACACTCATCGAGGCAATAAACCGCCTGTCAGAGGGTGGAATTGAGAACGCGCGAGGCGAGGCAAGAGAGATTTTTGCTCACTTTGGCGCGCCGAGAGCTCTGCTGGCGGATACGCGATTTGAGTGCCCGGACCCGAGGATAGAGGATGCGATTTCGCGTAGGCTTAAGAGAGAGCCCCTGCAATATATTCTTGGCGAGGTGGAGTTTTGCCACGAGAAATACCGTGTCACTCCCGACTGCCTTATCCCGAGGGCAAGTCGGAGGCCAAGCGGGCTTAG
>JAZSMN010000168.1:0-3681 GCA_045535925.1 Eubacteriales bacterium | reverse complement strand
AGCGGAAGTATAGTCGCCGTTCGATTTACCAAATGGAAGATCGGTAAGAAGCTTGATGAAGATGGTCTTACCGCTATTGTCAGAGTTATCGTAGACAAGGAGAATATCACCAAGATCGGTTTCTGTATGATATGTAGTCTGTCCATCAATAGTAACGATAGCTGTTGTACCAGCGGGAGCATTGGTATCATCGGGAGTCTCGGGCTGATCAGGAGTTACAGGATATTCGGGCATTTCGGGCTGCTCGGGCTCGTCGGGAACCTCGGGTTCTACGGGAGTCTCGGGCTCGTCGGGAACCTCGGGTTCTACGGGAGTCTCGGGCTCAACAGGAATTTCGGGCTCCTTGTAGATGATTGTAACTGCTTCGCCAGCCATTTCGATTTCACAATTCTCTGCGAGAACTATGTTCTTTGCAGTGAAGCCGTCAGCGGTAACAGAGCCGTTGGTGTTTGTGAACTTACAGCCCTCACCAATTACGATAACCTTGTTGGGGTCGTACTTGGAGCCTACAACGTTAGAGGTGTAGTAGTTGCATCCGTCTACGTCATTATTCGAGTAAATCAGGTCGCCGTTGATAGTGTATCTATCAAAACTGGTGTACTCGAAGTACATAATACCGAAGTAGCGGTTTGCAAACACACCCTTGTCGAAGAGCTGACGCTGGGAAGCGCTGGTGGATTCAATGGTGGTATTCTTGAATGTGATGTTAGAATCAAGCGAGAATACACCGGGAGTGCCAGAGGAATTGAACTGGATAAGGTGCTTACCCTTGATAGTACAACCAATGATTTCTGCATCGATGGTTGCAACAGCACCGGTAGCTGAATTAAGTCTGATAAGACCATTGGTGGTAGATGTGATGCTACTATAAAGGAACTTGATAGTTACCTTTGTACCGTCTGTAAGAGCGCCAAGGTCTACAACATAAGTACCTGTGGGGCTCGCATCAGGAGAGTAAATTTCGAAGCAATCCTTGTCTTCCTTGCTACCAAGGATAAGGGTACCAGTTGCAGAGGGCACGATAGCATCGTTAAGGTTAAGCTTACCATTCTTCTCGGAGGAGTAGATGGTGAGGTTGTAGTTGTTCGATGCAAGAGTGAGTCTGCTCTCGGAACCTATGGTCAAGGTGTAACCTGCAAGGTTGATTATAATAGTAACATTATCAGCCTTGTCGAAGGTGTAAGGAGTCTTGTCAGGAGTGGTTATATCCTTGTTTAAGGTTATAATGATTTCCTTGCCTGCATACTCGGTGGTATTGTATGCTTCAAGAATATCGTAAAGGCTGGTCTCTTTGTGGAAGTTAGCCACACCGTTAACGGTTACCTTTGCGGTAAAGTCGAAGGAGTATGCAACCTCAACAATATCACCATTTGTCTTGATGGTGGAGTTTGCACCAAGGTTTACATTGCTTGCGGTGAAGGCACCGGAAGCAAAGGTATTGCCGCTGTTCTTGAAGGTTGTACGAGCACCAACGGTGATAGTCTTGGTGGGATCGTAGTTAGTAAGAGTCTGGAAGTATCCGGTGCTCTTAATATCAGCATCCGAGAGGATTGTGTCACCGTTAAGAGCAAAGCCATCGAAGGAAGAGTCATCGATAGTTACAGTACCGAAGTAACGGTCTGCAAAGTTATCGCCCTCGAAGATTCCAACAACAGTTCCTGTGCTGTTTATAAGAGAGGTTTCCTTTATAGCGATGGTAGACTCTGCAGAGAATACACCACCTGTTGTAGGAGCCTTGCTGGGGTTATACTGGAAGGGAGCGGTGCTACCGTTCAATGTGCTACCTGTAATAGTAGTGTTGAGTGTTGCAACGGCGCCCTTAGCTGTTACAAGGGTGATAATACCGTTTTTACCATAGTTAAAGGTAGAGTAGAGCAGATTTGCCTCAATAGTGGTTCCGTTGGGAACATTTGAGAGGTTCAAAAGATAGCCGGAAGAGGTAACCGACAGGTTCTTTCTGTACTGCTTGCTACCAAAGGTAACGCTCGCACTTGTTGTGAGGTATATGTAATCATTAACAATGAGATTACCGTCCTCGAAGGAGGAGTAGAACTCAAGATTAGTGTTCTCAGCAGAGATAGTAATCATATCTCCTTCGTCTATGGTCAAGGTGTAACCGTTAAGGTCAATCTTGAAGCTAGCGCCGGGAGCGTTTGCAAAATCAACTGCGTTAACTAGCGCGAGATCGCTCTCAAGTGTGATAGCGATTTCTTTGCCTTTATAATTTTTAGTGTTGTAAATTGCAAGAATTTCGCTTAGGTCGTAACCGTCATCGTACTGTGTGGGGGCACCACCGTCTACACTTACAGTAGCCGAGTAGTTGTATTCAACCTTGGTCTTCTCGATGGTAAATGTATCGATAAGCTCGGGAGTAGCGGTGTCAACAAAGTAGGACTTGAGTGTAATCGCGTTGTCAGTAACCTCGAAGAATGTTACACCCTTGCGGTATTCAGGACGCTCAACGGCTATGTAGCTGCTGTATGTGTCATTCATATGACCATAATAGCCGCCACCCGAGGAGGAAGTACCGCAAACATAAAGTGTACCAACGGGGTCAATAACCTTGTTATCAACAACCTTATCATTGGACTTGACAGTTGCATCGGTCATCATATGGCTTCTTGTGTACATATGATCGTGACCCTGAAGAACAATGTCGATACCAAGTTCGTTGAACTTAGGTGCGAACTGGTTACGGAACTGGTTGGTTATACTGTCATTTGTGTGGCTACCGGTAGTATAGAAGGGATAGTGCATTACTACTATCTGCCAGTTGCACTGGGGGTTATCCTTCATAGCCTTCTGCATAAATGTAACGTGAGCATTAAAATCGGTCTTTGTAAGCTCTCTATAGTTGGTCACGTTAAGATGCATGAAGAGCACATTGCCGTAGGTGTAGTAGTAGTCCGCGGTGGTCTCTGTCACACCATATGTGTCGCTGAGGTTGGGGAGATTGTAGTGGTCTCTGTAAGCGTCAGCGAGCAGCATCTTACCGGTGGACTGGTCATATTCTGCATCGTGCCAGGGGCCGATGGTGGTAGAAACAGCGATGCTGGAGAGGTTGCTGGCAATATAGCCGTCGTACTCTTTCTCCATCGTGTCTCTATTGTTATAAGTGGAGATCTGGTCGCCGGGGGAGACGATAAAGGATACATTACCAAACAAAGAGGGGTTCTGGATCTTGTTTAAAGTGTCTGCCCAAGAGCTTGCATCTCCAATCTGCGTGTCGCCGGTGAATGCGAATGTAAATCCGTCATCAAAGTCATAGGTCTTAAAGGTGTAGGTCTTGGATACCGTATTTCCAACAACCAACTGATAGACATATGTGGAGTTTTCCTGGAGTTCGGACATGGTAGCCTTGTAGGAGTAGTAACCGGTCTTCATTGTCTCGGTACCCTTAGCCTTGGCTACCTTGTAGCTTGCGGGAAGGTTGCCTGTTGTGGATTTGCCATAACGAACCTCAGCAACTTCACTGTACCCTTTATAGTACCAAGTCAAGTTCTTTTGAGTTTCGTCTGCACCAACGTTCATAATGACGCTTGTAAAGGCACTTGCGTCAACGTTGTCCGCCGCAGAAGCAGCGAGTGGGATTACGCTTAAGATAAGCGAAATCAAGAGAATTGCAGATAATACCTTGAAAAACTGCTTTTTCATGTGTATCCTCCTAAAAATTATTTTTCA
>JAZSMN010000230.1:0-12972 GCA_045535925.1 Eubacteriales bacterium | reverse complement strand
TGAATCTTCTCTATACAGGTAATGTATTTATCGCTTACTATTGCCCCGAAATTGGTTGGACCAAGGAGGTTGCTGAGTACGGCCAGCCCCAGAACGATCAGTCTATCGTTATTCTTGAGAAGACAGGCGAATAAAAGCTTTGCTTTCTAACCAAAACAGTTAAATAAGAAGGAGCCTTAGGGCTCCTTTCTTTTTTGTCCTCCTTAAATTAGGGATTTATTACTAAAAAACGAGTTTTTATCCCATTACAGTTATATATGTCGAATAATAAATTAAATAACGCTAAATATCCTTGACTTTTTTCATTATGTATTGTATAATATATTGAATTAAATTTTTAGTGAGGGTATAATGAAAGCGAATAAAGAAGAATTAGGTTTCAAGGATTTATTGATGATCTTTGTTCCAAAAATTTGGCTTATTGTTATAGTTGCTCTTGTCTTTTCACTCGGACTTGGCATATATTCTGGATTTATTCAATCCGACACTTATACCGCTGGTGCGACTATGATGATATCTAAGTCGAATACAAGTGTCAACTCCAGCGACCGTGACCTCGCATCTGATATGGTAGATACCTATAAGGTTGTCATTTTTAGTAACGATTTTCTCCTTGCAGTAGGAGATGATATTAGGAATAACGAAGCATACGCTGACAAAAATTGGAACTTGTCTCCATCCGCTCTTGCTTCGGCAATTTCTATTTCTCGTTATGAAAATACCGAGGCTTTCGAGATTTCTGTAACTTCCAATGACCCCGATTTGGCATATGCTGTCGCGCATTCGCTTTCCGAGGCTGTTTGTGATGATCTTCCTAATAAACTTCCTTACGAAAAGGGTAGTTTGTATACCACAATCATCAACTCTGCAGTTCCTCCCGTTTCTCCTAACAGCAAGAATATTTTGAGAAACTCTCTTATTGGTTTTATTGTAGGTGCTATTCTTGCTATGGTAGTTGTTTTCTTGAACACTATGTTTGACGTTACTATCCGTGATATCAAAAAGATTGAGGACAACTTCGACATTCCTGTTCTTGGTATTATCCCAAGATATGTTAGTGATGAGGAGGCGAGCAAATGAGTAGAACACTCCAACACAGCAGCAACGCTGTAGACGTTCAGCGTATTATTAACAAAAACACTCCCTTCGCTGTAAAGGAAGCATATCGTTCTCTTTACACTAATGTTCTGTACCTTCCCTTGGAGGAGGGATGCAAGAAGTTCGTTGTAACAAGTGCATATCCTGGCGAGGGTAAGACTTCCTTGTCTATTAACCTGGCTATTACAATCGCTATGAACTCTCCTGAGTCGAGAGTGTTGATAATCGACTCTGATATGCGCAGTCCTCGTGTTCCTGTTCTTTTGAATTTAGACGAGCGCGCACATGGTCTTAGTGAATATCTTGCATCTATAGATTCCGAGCCGCACTTGACCGAGACCGAATACAGCAACCTCAAGGTTCTTACCTCTGGTAAGGGTAATGCTAATACTCCCGGTTTGCTTTCTTCTTCAAGAATGAAGAAGCTCTGCGAGTATTTGGATAGCAATTTTGATTTTGTTATTATCGATACACCCCCTGTAAATGTGGTTGCAGATGCTATGTTGCTTAACGAGCATGTTAACGGATATATTATGGTCGCTCGTGCTGACTATTCTGATGTTAACTCCCTGTCCGAGGCAATAGGCAAGCTTAAGGCCGCTGATGCTAATATATTTGGCATAGTTCTTAGCTCTTACGACTCCAAGAAGTCTGGTAGCGGCTATGGTAGATATGGCAAGTATGGTCGTTATGGTAAATACGGCTCTTATGGTTCCGGATCATCTAAAGAAGATTAATTAAAATTGAGGGATAAAACAATGGTTGATTTCCACGCACACATACTACCTGGTGCAGATCACGGATCTTCTTCGTTACAGACATCCCTCGCTCAAATCAAATTAGCAAACGAGTGTGGGGTTGATAAAATTATAGCAACCCCACATTTTTATCCCAGCATGATGTCTGTCGAGCGTTTTTTGAGCCTCCGCGACAAAGCTTATGAGCTTCTTCTACCGCATATTGATCCGTCGTCGATAAGGCTCGGTGCCGAGGTCCTAATTTGCGATAACATCCAAAATCTGCCTGATCTTGAAAAACTATGCCTGTATGGCTCGCGTACGATTCTTTTAGAGCTTCCGTTTAACCATTTTGACAAGAACTACAAGTATATTATATCCGACCTTGTAAAAGACGGTTATGAGGTAATTCTTGCCCATGCAGACAGGTATGTAGAAGATAATATCGACTTGCTCCTAAACTATGGGGCAAAAATACAGCTAAACGCCGAGTCGCTGGATGTATTATTTAAGCGTAAGAAGCTTTACACCTGGATGGAGAACGGATTTGTAGTTGCTCTTGGTAGTGATATCCACGGCGCGGATAAAAAGGCATATAAGCGTTTTGTTAATGCTACGAAAAAGGCTGGCAAACATTGGCCGGTGATCGATAAAGCTTCGGAAGAAATCTGGCAAAAACTATCTATTTATAACTGATTAGAAAAAAGAACGAGCTGGGCGCTCGTTCTTTCTTTTTTTCATGTCGATTTATAGAATAATTTAGTTAGTTTGTAAGAAACTAATAAAGACTTTAAAAGTCGAAAAGGAGAAAATATGAAAGCCACCGGCATAGTTAGAAGAATAGATGACCTTGGAAGAATAGTTATACCCAAGGAAATAAGAAGAACATTGCGCATAAAGGAAGGAGATCCTCTCGAGATTTATACCGACAGAGAAGGCGAGGTTATATTCAAGAAGTATTCTCCCATAGGAGAGCTGCAAAATTTTGCCACAGAATACGCCGACAGTCTGCAAAAGGCATCAAATATGACCATATTTATCTGTGACAGAGATGAAATTATTGCGGTGTCAGGAGCATCAAAAAAGGAATACCTTGATCGCAGAATTTCCGAAGAGCTTGAGAGAATTGTAGAAAACAGAAGTCTTTATACCAATCCATCTGATAAGGACTCGGTGCCTATTACCTCGGACGGCGGGTCGCATTATGTAGGGTGTGCGATGCCTATTATAAGCGAGGGCGATGTTATAGGATGTGTACTTTCAGCAAAGAATATGGACGGAAGCTCCAGTTCAAAGGTATCCTATGAGACCGAGTGCAAACTCATACAAACGGCAGGAATATTCCTCGGCAAGCAAATGGAGTCATAAAAACAAGAGCAAGAGTAGGGCGTATTAAAAGCCTATTCTTGCTCTTATATTTTGTTAGGAATATTCTACCGACCCCTTCATAGAGGCCTTTACAAAGGATATATAGGAACACCCTCTATTTACTATTAGCTCATCACCCGACTGGTCGAAAAATACAAAATTTCCATCCTCTGTGCGTGTCCAAATGATTTTGGTAGCCTTGCCACCTGTAAAATACAAGCCCTCGCCACAGGAAAGATCCAAAACCGTTTCTGTATATTTATCGGTTTCGTAGGTTGTGCTGTCGGCGAAGAGGATAAATAGGTTAGTAAAGCTTGTTTTTTTGTCGTTAAGCAAATCGCGGACTTCCATTGCGTTTTTAGAAAGTGTGTATTCGCCAGAGTCCTTGTCAAATGTAAAGGATGTTTTGTTATTTACCCCATAATTTACGCTTATCTTAGCCGCATTTGTTTCTCCCTCGACTTCTTTATCGAAGTATCCAATAAAATTAAAGGGGGAGCTTTGGGTTAAAGTGCTGTCGATACCCAGGTTTTTCATCATAGCCTTGACCAAATCGGCATTTGTATAGCAAAATGTTGAGTATTCTGTGTAGTGATAACCAGAATTTATGCCAAGGTCTACCTGCTCGTATTCTTCGCTTGTAGCGGTTGATTTGTTGCTATCATTCCCTAAAGAAACCGAAAGACCACCAAAATCCTTGCAAAGCTCGAGAAGCATATCTCTTGTGTTAGTGATAGAACCAAGCTTGCCAAGATTTTCGCCCTCGTAGGTGAAAAGCAGGGAGCGGGTGGTCCCATTTTCAAAGGGGACCTCTATAATCAAGCGAGCGGAGGAAATACCATAGGTGGGTGCGTTTGTATCTATTGTAAATACCAAAGGACGAGATTTGCTAATTTCCTCGGTGCTTTCTAACCCTGTTATTGGGCATAGATACATAGGTTGCTCTGGTTTTTGAGGTGTATTAGGGGTTTCTTGTTTTGGGGGTGTATCGTTATCAGCATCGCCGCTTGTCGGTGTATCTTGTATTTCACCGTCGGCTTCGCTGTTATCCGGCATTGTTGTGTCGTCTTGCCATCCGTTTGCTACGATTACTAAAGTAAGAGCGATAATGGCAATAATGACAAAAAAAGCAACCGCCTTAATAAGGTTGCCATTTTTGACAGTATTCATTTTTTTACCTCCTTACGCATGGGGATGCGTACGTTAAATGTTACTTGTTGTAACGATCAAGCCAAGCATCCGCAAACTCGAATGCTTCCTTAAAGCCGCTAACAATCTTTTGGTTAGTGAGCGACTTTGTAGCGGTCTCAAAAAGCTGGACCATAATTTTATCGGGAACTTTTCCGTTTTCTGTTTCTTTTTCGGTCATAATCATCATAAATATGTAGTGCTTGTCGGACATATTTCCATAGATGATTTCGTTACCCTGACGAACCAAAGGCTTGCCCTTGTATTCGAGGAACTCATTTTGACCAATGCCATTTGCATTAAGCATAATTTTTCTCCTTTCACATATTTGAAAACAGTCAATGGCTACCGTCATCGAACCTATGATAGCAAATGTTTGCTTGTAAGTAAATACCTTCGACAAAAGAGGACGGTATAAACAAATCGCAACAGTCGCTATTTTTTTACATAGGGCGAAAAACGAAGTGATGCATCGCCTTTTCCGGGCGATGGCTTGCATAGCTCAAATACCGAGTCTGCCCTTTGCGAATTACCGAGCTGGCGCTTGCCAACCTCCAAGAGAAGGGAGTCGCGCGACGGCTTGGTCACAATAGGCAGGGAAGACTGCTTTCCTATTTCTTTGAGCATACTCATACCTACTTCATCCATGCCAAGAACCTGGGTGTATTCTGGTGCTTCCTTAACATCGGAGGAGGTAACGCCGAGGAAGGAATACCATATAGCACGTCTTATTCTTGCTGTGGTATACTTTTTTGTTTCGGTAAGAGTTATTAGTGTACCGAGGTCGGTTGCCTCTTGTGCGCTTGCATAGAGGCGATTATATAAACCACCGCCGACATCGTGTATGTGCGTCATAGTCGATGGTGGGTTTAATCTAATTGATGCAATTATTGCTGTCGAAAGAGCGGAATTGTCTACGGGGAATGTGCCATTCTTTCTACATTCCAAAACAGACTGTTTTGTGGTATCTGGTACATATTCGAGGGCAGAATTGTCTCCCGACAACAAAGCACCTCTTATACCGCTTGCGCTTTGGTGAGTGTTTTCCTTGTTTATTTCTTCGTTATAGTCTGCGCCACGACGAAGAAACGCCACGGGCTTAACCTTGCTTTCTATCTCAAGCAGCGCCTTAATATACTCTATTCCAAGAATATTGTTTGGCGTCATTGTTACGAGAGTTACCCCTTCGCCAAAGGCTAATTTATATGCTCTTTCGCAAAGGGTGGGATACCCTTCGCCGCTTTCGTTTTTTATAAGCTCCTGGAGCTTTTCAAGGTATTCGCTCGACGAACAATTTCTTGCATACTCGACAAGTCTTTCGGTATTGCCGTCCTCACTACCAAAGGCGAGATAATCGACTATTCCTAGTCTGTCTATAATACGTATAGCCGCACTCGCGAATAACTCTGCCGAGCTTATCGAAAAAGGAAAGGGAAGCTCTATAACCAGGTTTACCCCGGCATCAATAGCATTCTTTGCTCTTTCTGCTTTATCTAATATCGCAACCTCACCTCTTTGGGTAAAGTTGCCGCTCATAACTGCGATTATTCTTGTGTCAGGGCCAAAACGCTCTCTAATACAATCAATTTGATATTTATGTCCAGAGTGGAAGGGGTTATATTCTGTAACTATCGCAACTGTTTTCATATCCTTCCACCTCTTTAATAAAGATTATAATTATTTTTGCTTTTGATATTGAATATTTGCCATTATTGGTGTATAATCTACTTGTCTAATTTATCATAATGACAAAGGAGAATGTAAAACACTATGAAGGTTTTAGTTGTAAACGCAGGCTCGAGTTCGCTAAAGTATCAGTTGTTCGATACCGCTACCGACACCGTACTTGCAAAGGGAAACTGTGAGAGAATCGGTATAGAAGGTTCTCGTATAATCCACAAAACACAGGGCAAGGAAGAGTACATTTGTGAAACTCCTCTTGCCGACCACTCCGCCGCTACCAAGCTTGTTGTTGATACACTGCTTGACGCAACCTATGGTTGCATTGCTTCTGTTGATGAGATCGAGGCTATTGGTCACAGAGTTGTACACGGTGGCGCATATTTCTCGAAGTCTATGCTTGTTACCCCCGAGGCTATGGAAATCCTCGGCAAATGTGTAGCATACGCACCCCTGCATACCCCTGCAGCTATTATGGGTATAAATGGATGTACCGCTGTTATGCCTGAGAAGCCCCAGGTAATGGTATTTGACACCGCTTTCCACCAGACTATGGAAAAAAAGGTGTATATGTATGGTATTTCCTACGATATGTATGAAAAATATCAGATTCGTCGCTACGGCGCACATGGTACCTCGCACAGATATGTTGCTGGCGAGATGATTAAGATCCTTGGTGGTGAGGCAGAGGGGACAAAGATTGTAACCTGCCATATCGGTAACGGATCTTCTATCACCGCTGTAAAGGACGGCAAGTGCGTTGATACCTCTATGGGCTTTACTCCTCTTGACGGTGTTCTTATGGGTACCAGATGCGGCGCTATTGACCCCGCTATTGTAACCTACATTATGGACAAAGAGGGGATGACCGCTGCCGAGGTTGATAGCTATATGAACAAAAAGTGTGGCTTCGCTGGTATAAGCGGCGTTGGCTCTGACTCCCGCGATATTGAAAAGGCAAAGGACGAGGGCAACGAGCGTGCAAAGCTTGTCTTTGATATGCTCTGTTATCAAATAAAGAAGTATATCGGTGCTTATTCTGCTTCGATGGGTGGCCTCGATGCTATCGTATTTACCGCAGGAATTGGTGAGCACGTACCTTATATTCGTGAGAATGCACTTTCCGGGCTTGAATACATTGGTGTAAAGCTGGATACCAATAGAAACACCTTTGGACACAGCAGCACTCCTGTAAAGCTCTCCACAGACGATTCCAGAGTTGCGGTATATATGATACCCACCAACGAAGAGCTCGTTATCGCTAAGGATACCGAAGAAATCGTTAGCGCAATGTAATCTTCTTAAGAACTCTCGCTTAGGCGAGAGTTCTTTTTATATTTTATCAAAAATATTTTATTATGTCAATATTCGTGATAAAATTAACCTCTATTAGAGTTAAATGCCGAGAAGTATATTCATCTGTGCGATGATTTTTTCGTATATTCGCTCGTTATTTTCAAAGTCCATACTCCTTTTATATATGTCCTCGAGTGCAAAATGCATTTGTGAGGCATAGCTCAAGTAGGACTGTGCCAAATCCAATGCCTTGATATAACATTCCATAGCATCGGATAGTTCGCCTTTAAGGGGGAATAGCGAATCTATATCGATAGATGGGGGAGAGTCGAGGGAGATTTCAAATATATATTCGCTTGTATAAATTCGGTCTATCAAATCGGTGGATAAAGGCGATGGGCAGACAATCAAATCGTTATCATTATATAGGTATTCGTTATAAAGCGCCTTGAGTACAATTCCACCGAACAAATGGTTCGTGCTGACAGAAATAACACTCTTGCTTTCATCATTTTGTTTTATAGAAGTAATACCAAATTTTGAGAAAGAAGACTCTATCCGTATAGGTGAAGCAATAGCATTTTTGTCATTTTCCTTTTTAGATAAACCATATCTATTCGCTAACTCTGCCGCGATATTTCTGCCGATTGCTAACAATTCGCCGTTAAATATACTAAATATCCTACCGCAAGCAGCAAGGGCTAAATATGCATTTTTGTATCCCTCGGACTTCTTTCTGTTAAGCTCCAGAATTGTGCCTTTGCTGCTTTTTAATATAGTCGAATCAATAGATTCCTCAAGGTTTGTAGTTTTCTCAATAACCCCCGGATATTTCGCCTCGGTTGCGTGGGGCGAGGTGCCGTCTATTATTGCTATATTTACCCCTTGATATTTTACAATAACACCGTCAAGCGAGGAGGGGTCGGAAGAGCAGTATACCGCCTCGGTATATAGACCAAGTCTTGAGTAATATGCCCCCACAGACCTCATTAGGCTGCTTTTCCCTGTACCCGGTCCGCCTTTTAAGATGAAAATACGAGTGTATTTTTGTGGGTTAAATATCTGGGGAAAGTAGCTTTTAAACCCATCAAAGCTGTTGCAAGCGCCAAAAAATGATATTTCAGGTGCAAATCCATTAAAGTTATACATAATAGTCCTCCATTTCTAATTTAGTATATTCCCGTGCCCTTTATTCGCTATTATATTTGCCTAAATTTAGCAAATTAAACGACAAATAAACTTGACATTTTCGTAAATAAAATATATAATATATTAAAACGAGATAGGAGGGTGTTATGAAGGTCGTCGGTTTGTGTGGCGGAAGCGGTAGCGGTAAGGGTACTGTTGCCAAAATATTCGCATCCTTTAATATCCCCTCGATAGATGCTGATAGGGTATATCACGAGATAACCTCCACCGCGGGCCCCTGTCTTAATGAGTTAAAGAGAGAGTTTGGTTCGGGCATTGTTTCGGGTGGCGCTCTTGATAGGCGTGCGCTTCGTGATATTGTCTTTGTGGGTGACGATGCAAGTGAGAAGCAGAAAAAACTTAATAGCATCACTCACAAGTATGTCCTTGATGAAATTCGTCATAGAATCGATAGATATCGCACCAGCGGATACCTTGGTGTGGTTGTAGATATCCCTTTGTTATTTGAGTGCGGCTTTAACACCGAGTGCGACCATACTATATCCGTGAGTGCGGATACAAATCTTCGCATTGCTCGTATTATGATCAGGGATTCTATCGATTATGACACGGCTTATAACCGTATAAAGTTGCAAAAATCCGACTCTTGGCTTAGAGAGAACACCGATTTTACTATTCAAAACGATGGCGATTTAGATCTTCTTTATAGGCAGGTCGAATTACTATACAAAAAAATATTTTGTTAATAATTTTTAGGAGATAAAAAATGGAACAAATGAATGCAAAAGAAATGTATGAGAAGCTTTCTTATACAAAGAAAAATGTCTTCACTGAGGCAAATGCAGAAGAGATAGAGGCTATCTACGAGTATTCTCGTGGATATATGCGTTATCTTGACGATGCAAAGACCGAGCGTGAGGCTACCGAGGTTACCATCAAAATGGTAGAAGAGCAGGGCTATACCGAGTATAAAATCGGTGATAAGCTCACCATTGGTGACAAGAAGTACTTTAACAACAAGGGTAAGAGCCTTATTATCTTTACCGTTGGTAGCGATGATATCGAGAAAGAGGGTATAAGAATCCTTGCCTCTCACATCGATTCTCCCAGACTTGACCTCAAGCAGGTTCCTCTCTATGAGGATTCCAACATGGCATTCTTCAAGACCCACTATTATGGTGGTGTTAAGAAGTATCAGTGGACCGCAATTCCTCTTTCGCTCCACGGTGTAATGGTTAAGGCGGACGGAGAGGTTGTAAACGTTAAGATTGGCGAGGACGATACCGATCCTGTATTCTATATCAACGACCTTCTTCCTCACCTTGCACAGCGCCAGTCCCAGGAGCCTCTTGGCACGGCTATTTCTGGCGAATCTCTTAACATTCTTGTTGGTGGCTTGCCTTATGCCGATAGCGAGATTTCTGACAAGATTAAGATGACCGTGCTTTCTCTTCTATTTGACAAGTATGGTGTAACTGAAGAGGACTTCCTTAGCGCCGAGCTCTCGCTCGTTCCTGCATTTAAGGCAAGAGATATAGGCTTTGACCGTGCTCTTATCGGTGCTTATGGTCACGATGACAGAGTATGCTCTTACCCCGCTGTAACAGCACTCCTCGACACCCCCACCGACAGAACCGTTATCGTTGTTCTTGCCGACAAGGAGGAGATTGGCTCGGTAGGTCTTACCGGTATGCAGTCGGATATTCTTGTTGACCTTATGAAGAAGATTTCCGAGGCAAAGGGCGCTGATGAAATAAAGGTTAGAACCGAGTCTAAGTGCTTAAGCGCCGACGTAAATGCCGCATTTGACCCCAACTTCCCCGATGTATACGAAAAGCGTAACAGCGCTATTCTTTCTGCTGGTACCTGCCTTAGCAAGTACACAGGCGCAAGGGGTAAGTCTGGCACAAGCGATGCTTCTGCCGAGTTTGTTGGCTTTGTCAGAAAGCTCTTTGCAGATAACGGTGTTATCTGGCAGACTGCCGAGCTTGGTAAGGTAGACGCAGGCGGCGGCGGAACCGTTGCACAGTATATAGCAAAACATAATATCGAAACCGTAGACATTGGTGTGCCCGTAATCTCTATGCACGCACCCTACGAGGTTGTGTCTAAGGCGGACGTGTATTCTACTTATAAGGCGTTTGTTGCATTTGTAAAATAGTCTTTTCTCAATTAAACAAATTTAG
This sequence comes from Eubacteriales bacterium, assembly GCA_045535925.1. Classification (GTDB taxonomy): domain Bacteria; phylum Bacillota; class Clostridia; order Oscillospirales; family CAG-272; genus UBA1740. The sequence goes on along the minus strand of JAZSMN010000230.1, from coordinate 2,270 downwards.
TTTATTGAGGAGGAAGAATGTTTTTTTCAAAATTAGCAAGCGCAAGTGACAGATACAGGGAGATTGAGCATTTGCTCATTCTCCCCGAAGTCATTTCTAATACAAAGGAATATCAAAGGCTTATCAAGGAGTACAACAAGCTCTCCGAGGTTGTTCTAAAGTATCGCGAATATCTAAAAGTTGAGAAGGAAATGCAGGAGTCTGACGAGATGATGCGTGACTCCTCCTTGGATCCTGAATTTCGCGAGATGGCGGAGATGGAGTTTAAGGATAGACGCGCTCTTTGCGAGAGCCTGACCGAGGAGCTAAAGGTTCTTCTTATGCCCAAGGACCCCAACGACCAGAAGAATGTTATCGTCGAGTTAAGGCAGGGGGCAGGTGGCGAGGAAGCCGCTCTTTTTGCCGCCGATTTATATAGAATGTACACTATGTATGCGACAAAACGAGGTTTTCGCATCGAGATTCTTTCGCTTAACGAAACCGAGCTTGGTGGTATCAAGGCAATAAGCTTTACCGTGATAGGCGAGGGCGCATACTCTCGTTTTAAGTTCGAAAGTGGAGTCCACAGGGTGCAGAGAATACCTGTAACCGAGTCTAATGGCCGTATCCAGACCTCTACCGTGACCGTAGCAGTTTTGCCCGAGGCAGACGAGGTCGAGGTAGAGATAAATCCCCAGGATATAAAAATTGAGTCCTGCAAGTCTAGTGGTGCGGGTGGTCAGCATATTAACAAGACCGAGTCCGCTGTACGTCTAACTCATATCCCCACTGGTATAGTAATCGAGTGCGACCAAGAACGAAGCCAGCTTCAAAACAAGGAAAAAGCCCTGCGTATTCTTTATACCAAAATTTATGATATGAAGCAAAGGGAACAGGATGAGCTTATTGCCTCGACAAGAAAGAGCCAGGTGGGAACAGGCGAGAGAAGTGAAAAGATAAGAACCTACAACTTCCCCCAGTCCCGAGTCACCGACCATAGAATAAACAAAACCCTCTTTAATCTTGATTCATTCCTTAACGGAGATTTGGACGGTATTATTGATGATCTTATAGCCAGAGATACGGCCGAGAGGTTAAGAGATAATGAAGCGTAATACCGAGATTGTAAGAGTCTACCCACCTTTTGGTAAGACCGAGGAAGAAAACCTAATTAAAGCCAGCGAAATTATAAAATTCGGGGGCCTTGTAATCTTTCCCACCGAAACCGTGTATGGAATTGGTGCCGATGCCACCAACCCGCAGGCGGCCCTCTCTATTTTTGAGGCCAAGGGAAGACCGTCGGACAACCCCTTGATAATCCATATAAAGGACGCGGCACAGGCAGAGGCGTATGCGTACACATCGCCTACATACTATAAGCTTGCCGAGCATTTTATGCCTGGCCCGTTGACGGTAATTTTGCCTTCTCGTGATTCTATACCTTCAGAAACGAGAGGCGGCCTTTCTACCGTCGCAGTTAGATGCCCCGAAAATCCTGTGGCACACCGACTTATCGAGCTTTCAGGTGTTCCAATTGCCGCCCCTTCAGCAAACCTTTCGGGCAGCCCATCTCCAACCACAGCACAGCACTGTATAAACGATATGTTTGGGCGTGTGGATATGATTATTGACGGTGGCGACTGTGACTTTGGACTTGAGTCCACCATTGTAAAGGTGGATAATAATGACCTTGTCACACTGCTTAGACCTGGAAGAATCACCATCGAGGATATAGAGGCTATTGGTATTTCTGTGAAAATAGCCGATGCGGTTACCGATAGGCTAAAGGCGGGCGAGATTGCCCTCTCCCCGGGAATGAAATACCGACACTACGCACCCAAAGCCCCGCTTTATCTCTTTGAGGGCGATAATTCCTCGCTTCTTAAGTACATAAGCGAGAATGATTTTGGCAAAACCGCCTTGATTTTATACGCGGAGGATATCGAGTATTTTAGACAGGCTCTTCCTGAGGCGAGTATCTTTGACTTTGGACAGGCTGAGGACAAGGTTAGCCAAGCACACAGGCTCTTTGACCTTTTGCGCCTTGTAGATAAAGAGAATTTTGACAATATTTTTGCACCGCTACCCGACAAGAGTGGTATAGGGCTCGCTCTATACAACAGAATGATAAGGGCGGCAGCACATCAAATAATAAGATTTGACGGAGAGTAATATGGCAAGAAAAAAGAAGACAATTCAAATTGATACGAGTGCCCCCGAAGCACCCGCAAAAGTGCAACCCATAACCGAAACTCTCATAAACAACTATATGCCTTATGCGATGAGTGTTA
>JAZSMN010000242.1:0-5990 GCA_045535925.1 Eubacteriales bacterium | reverse complement strand
TACACGTGGTAGAGAGAGCGGGCGGTATACCCGTTATAATTCCCTACTCTTTTGACGAAGAGACTTTAGATTTATATACAAATGCTTGCTCCGGCTTTATCTTTGTGGGTGGTGTGGATATAAACCCGCAAAAGTACGGCGAGGAGGTAATGCCCGAGTGCGAAAGGCTCACCCCAAAAAGGGATGCCTTTGATTTTAGTATGTTTGACCGTCTGATTGCAACAGGCAAGCCCTTGCTTGGCATTTGCAGAGGAATGCAGCTTTTTAATGTGGCTCTTGGAGGTACACTCTACCAAGACCTCTACACACAATTTGGGCGGACAGAGGTGTCGCACAGGCACGAGGAGCCTCGCGGCTTTACCTCCCACAGGATCATAGTACAAGAGGACACACCTCTATACTCCCTGCTTAAAAAGAGTGATATTGTCATAAACAGTATGCACCATCAGGGTATAAAGAGGCTCGCCGAGGGACTGGTGCCTATGGCTTATGCAGATGACGGAATTATCGAGGCGGTTTATATGCCCGGGGAAAAATATGTGGTGGCATATCAATGGCACCCCGAGGAGCGCTTTGACGAAGTGGAGCACAACCGACTTATTATCATCGACTTTATCGAGCATTGCAAAAGGTAAATATTTGTTTACAATATCGTTTTTCTTTTCTCGCAAAATTTAACACGCCTACGGCATAAAAAGGTTTAATATTTTTTGATATGGAAAGGTTTTGAAATGTCACCTACAACAATTATTGCTGTTATTATGTTTGCACTGACCTATGTGCTCCTTCTCACCCTGCCCAAGTGGAGAGCTTTTGTGGCACTTGGCTCTGCGATTATCTTCTCGCTGTGGCTTATATTCCTCACTCCCGAGGTAGAGTTTGGCTTCCTTGACGTTCTTGGAGGAGTTGACTTTAATGTACTTATGATGATAGCGGGAACTATGGGTATAGTTTCTCTGTTTATCCAGTCGGGTATGCCTATGAAGATAGCAGATGTTCTGCTCTCAAAATTCGGCAGTGTTAAGAGTGCAATCGTGGCAATGGCCGTGCTTTCAGGTATCATTTCCGCCTTTGTAGACAATGTGGCTACCGTGCTTATGATTGCCCCCATTGCTCTTGCGGTTTGCAAAAAGCAGAACATATCCCCCGTGTCCCCCATCATTTGTATCGCCGTTTCCTCTAACCTTCAGGGTGCGGCAACCCTGGTCGGTGACACAACCTCGGTCCTTCTTGCAAAAGAGGCGGGAATGAACTTCTTTGACTTCTTCTGGTATCTTGGTCGTCCCGGTATTTTCTGGGCGGTGGAGCTTGGTGCTTTTGCAACCGTTTTGATTCTTTTGTATATCTTCCGTAAAGAAAACCAACCCCTTAATCTCACGTCGGAAACCAAGGTAAATGACCTTGTTCCCACCTTCCTTATGGGTGGCGTTATTCTCCTGCTTATAATTGCATCCTTCCTTCCCGAGCCCACCGAGGGCATACTTAGTGTAATTTACGCCCACAGAAACGGTATTATTTGCATTAGCTTGCTTATCGTAGGTCTTATTATAAGCCTTATCAGAAACAAGAACACCGATGACCTGAAGTTGGTATTTTCCGAAATGGACTACCAGACTCTGCTCTTGCTCGCTTCCCTCTTTGTTGTAATTACAAGCATTGACGCGGCAGGTGTTATTGATATGCTGGCAAATCTGTTGACACAGGTTGGAGCAGGAAACGTCTTCCTCCTTTACACCCTCATAGTATTCGCCTCGGTTGTAATCTCCGCCTTCGTCGATAACATCCCCTACGTTATGACCATGCTCCCCGTTGTCAGCGGTGTTGCAGGCACTATGGGATTTGACCCCACCGTGCTGTACTTTGGTCTTCTTATTGGTGCTACCCTTGGTGGCAACATTACTCCTATCGGCGCAAGTGCAAACATCACGGGTATCGGTATCCTTCGCAAGGAGGGCTACGAGGTTAAGGTGGGCGACTTTATGAAGATAAGCGTTCCCTTCACCCTCACCGCCGTGCTTACCGGTTACCTCTACATCTGGATAGTTTACGGACTGTTTTAATATTTAATCCAAACTATCAAGCCAAACAAGTCTAAAATACATTTAATCTTACAGGAGAAAACTATGTTCGACGGAAAAATGAAGGCTCTTACCTTTAGCTATGATGATGGCGTTACACAGGATATTCGCCTAATCGAGCTGTTTAACAAGTACGGAATGAAGGGCACCTTTAACCTTAACTCCGCCCGCCTCGGTCAGCCCGGCGACTATATGAAAAACGGCAAGCGCATCCTCCACAACCAGAATAGACCCGAGGATATAAAGTACATCTACGAGGGTCACGAGGTTGCCGCGCACACTCTTGACCACCCCCGTCTCACCGCTATCGAGAGCGACGATGAGGTCGTAAGACAGGTCGAACAGGACAGACTTAATCTATCCGAGCTTGTTGGATATGAGGTTGTCGGTCTTGCCTACCCCTGCGGCGGTGTGAACTATGACAGCCGTGTTTCAAATCTTATAAGAACAAGAACCGGAATTAAATACGCAAGGTCGACTATCTCAAGCTTTGACTTTGCCCTGCAGGATAACCTCTACGAATTTTCTCCCAGTGTAGACCAGCACAACCAGTTTGACGAGATGGTTGCCCTGGGTGAGAAGTTCCTCTCGCTTAAGACCGACGAGCCCGCCATTTTCTATGTATGGGCGCACTCCTACGAGCTTGATATCCGCGACGACTGGGGCAGGTTTGAGGAGTTTCTCCAGATGATGAGCGGTAAAGAGGACATTTGCTACTGTACGAACAGCGAGGCGCTTTTGGCAAACAGATAATTTCCCTATTGCTGTATTTATAGCCCTATCAGATAAAAAGCGGAAAAACAAATAAATAACACAATACATACTCTAAAGATTGGAGAAAATTATGTTCAACGGAAAAATGAAGGCTTTGACATTCAGCTACGACGATGGTGTTACACAGGATATTCGTCTTATCGAGCTGTTTAACAAGTACGGAATGAAGGCTACCTTTAACCTCAACTCCGAGCTTCTCGACCGTCCCGGCGAGCTTATACGCGAGGGTGTTAGAGTAGCGCACACCACAAACAAAAAGGCGGATGTCAAGCATATTTATGAGGGTCACGAGGTGGCGGCTCATACCCTGACTCACCCCTTCCTGCCCACCACACAGAGCGACGCAGAAATCACAAGACAGGTAGAACAGGACAGACTTAACCTCTGTGAGATTGTAGGATATGAGGTTGTCGGCATGGCATACCCCGGCGGTGGCATTAACTTTGATAGACGCGTTTCTAACATAATCGCAAGCACCACAGGCATCAAATACGCCAGACATACTATTTCTACCCACGACTTTGCTCTCCAGGACAATCTTATAGAGTTCGCGCCCAGCGTATATCACCACGCAGAGTGGGACAAAATGTTTGAGCTTGGCGAGAAGTTCCTCTCGCTTAAGGCGGAGGAGCCCTCCATCTTCTATGTATGGGGACACGCATACGAGTTTGATATCCGTGGCGACTGGGAAAAGTTTGAAGAGTTCCTAGAGATGATGAGCGGAAAGGCTGACATCTGTTACTGCACTAATAGAGAGGCTCTTTTAGCAAGATAAGGAGAGTTTTTGATGGACGAGAAAAAGGCACTCGATGACACCATCACCGAAAGCGCCACACCACAAGCCGAAGGGCAAATAGCCGAAGAAGAGGTGGCAAAAACCGAGGACGCGGACAAATCCTCACAAGCAACTACTGACGGCGTGGATAAATCCGTACAAACAAACACCGACAGTGGGGATAAATCTGTGGCAAAGGCTCGACTTCCCAAGCGCATCCCCTTCCTTGGCGATATGATAGCAGGCTTCTTTATGGGAGTTGCGTTTATTATCCCCGGTTTTTCGGGTGGCTCGGTGGCGGCGATACTCGGCATTTATGAAAAGCTTATCGGCGCGATAGCCGACCTATTTCGTGATTTTAAGAGGTCATTTTTGCCTCTACTGCCTATCTTTGTAGGTTTGGTTTTGGGTGCAGTATCCCTGCTCTACCCCCTTGGCTGGGCGCTGGAGACATTCCCTCTGCCTACCGTTTCGCTGTTTGTGGGACTTGCCCTCGGTGGGCTTGGCTCTATCACCGAAAAAATAGGTGGCAAAATCAAGGCGACCAACCTTTTGACTTTAGCTATCCCACTTGTTTTGGTGGTTGCGCTTTGCTTACTTCCCACAGGGGCAGATGTAAACCTCTTGGCCTTGGACTTCGGTGGCTATGTGCTGCTGTTCTTGATAGGAATTATCGGCTCGGCGGCCCTGGTTGTGCCAGGAATTTCGGGCAGTATGATACTCCTTATTCTCGGATACTACAATCCCATTATAAATATCATAACCGAGCACTTTTTGAAGGGTGAGGACGTCCTTCCCTCCTTCCTCGTGCTTATGTCGGTGGGGCTTGGCATAATTGTCGGCTTTGTCGGTATCTCGGTAATTATGAAGTTCCTGCTCTCTCGCTTCAAGAGAGGGGCATATTTTGCCATAGTAGGCTTTATCATAGGCTCGGTTCCTACCGTCTTTGTATCAAGTGCAAAGGATGTGGGACTGACTCTATCGACTCTACCCACCTCGCCCATGTACTGGATTGCCTGCGCTCTCTTGCTTATGGTGGGATTTGCCCTTGCGATGTTTGTAGTCAGAAAAGCCAAGGGTATCAAGAAAGAAGAAAAGTAAAAAGAACACCAAAATCGCTGTACAAAACAACAAACAAGATATAGGAATAAAAATATCGCCCTGCGAATACTTTGTAATAAGTACGCAGGGCGATTGTTTTTTAGGAGGGAAAATGTTTGTTTATTCGGTTAGAGCATCTACTATAAGATTTTTTGCGGTGCTTGTGTTGTCAATTATTGGTATGCTGTTTTTGTTGTCCTTAGGTAGTGATGCGTCTGTATATGCCTCGGTGGATGGCATTGATGTAAACTATGGCGGTATAAAGACGGCTTCGGACAGGATTGCATTTCTACAGGGGCAGGGCCTCGAGGTAAAGGAACAGGCTTTGGTCGAGGAAAACTACACCATGCCAGAGGACTTTGACAGAGTTATATCGGGGTACAACGAGATACAAAAGGCACAGGGTCTCGACCTATCCAAATATAAGGGTAGAAGAATAACCCACTATGCCTATGAGGTGACAAACTACGACTTTGACGGGGTGGTTGTGGCAAATATGCTGGTGTATCGCGGTAGGATTATCGCCCTTGACCTGTCGAGCATGGATAATGGCGGCTTTGTTTCGCCTATTGTAGGCCTTGATAAAAGCAAGCTAAAGAGTGAGTAAAGAAAAAGGCGGAGCAGGAAGCCCCGCTCCGCCCATCCCTATGGATGAGTAAACAATTGTTTACCTTTCGCTTCTTATTTGGGCGTAGATTTTACACGCCCCCCTGTTAGTTGTGGCAGCAGCAACAGAGAACGATGGCGATAGCAACGATAATAATCCAGGTGCAGTTATCGTCAAAAAGATGGCAAAGGCAGTTGTTATTCATAGTATGTTATCCTCCAAAGATGTTTTGCGAGGGTTGCTCGCTTAATATATACTATTCATTTGTCGTTTTTTTGACACAGGCTTTTTGAATATGTTTTATTTAAGCTCGATTTATAAAAATAGCAAGCGCCTACGCTTTCCCTATTGATTATATGTATATTAACCTGGCTGTGTAGCAAATCAACCTCGTTGACTGTGGTAAATTAATCTCATTGACTGTGGTAAATTAATCTCATTGACTGTGGTAAATCAACCTCGTTGACTGTGATAAATTAATCTCATTGACTGTGGGCAAATCAACCTCATTTATTATAACCAAATCTTCTTCACAGCAAAACAAAAGGAAAGACCTCTACCAAGTCTTTCCTCTTTTTATTTCTTAGTTTTCTTTGTTGGCTTTTTTGGGGGCTTTTTTTCTGTGCTTAGTGGTGTATCAAACTCAAAGACTACC
>JAZSMN010000240.1:0-9907 GCA_045535925.1 Eubacteriales bacterium | reverse complement strand
CGCCCTATACTTGTCAATAAGCACCCTTTCCCAATTTTCCTCCTATATATCTATATACTATAGTACAACTCACAAAGTCTAACTTTATTACTTAACATACTTAATTATTTATCATACTTTATTTCTTTCACTAAATATATTTACGCAACTTCGTGATTGCCCCCCAATTGACTCGACAAACTCGCACGTCGCAGGGGAGTTTGCTTGCAAACCGATTGGGGGTAGGGTCCCAAATCGCCAAGACGTGATAGGGGGCTAGCCTTAAATATATTTACGCAACTTCGTGATTGCCCCCTTTTCGAGTCGTGATACTTGGGCTTGGCTGATGCCGATTTCCTCTGCTATTTCCATTTGCGTGCGCCCCTTGTAGAAGCGCAGGCGAATGATGTTCAGCTCCCTTTCGTTTAGCTTTTTCATCGCTTCGTAGAGGCTCATATTCTCCACCCAGCTCTCGTCGCTCTCGCCCTCGTCGGCGAGCTTGTCTATGACGAACATTTTATCCTCGCCGTCACCGTATACGCTGTCGAAAATCGAGATAGGCTCGACTATCGCCTCCATAGCCTCGCCCACCGCACGCTGTGATACGTTTAACTTCTCGGCTATCTCGTTTAAGGTCGCCTCCCTCTGCTCGGTGCGAGAGATTTCCTCCTTGACCTGCAGGGCCCTGTATGCCAGCTCTCTGACACTTCTTGATACACGGACGGCGTTGTTGTCCCTTTGGTAGCGACGAAGCTCGCCTATTATCATCGGCACGGCGTAGGTGGAAAACCTGACGTTCATATCCAAATTGAAATTATCTATTGCCTTTATTAGCCCGATGCATCCCACCTGGAATAGGTCATCACCTGTATCGTGCTTTGGGTTAAATCTGCCACTGACACTCAAGACAAGACGGAGGTTGCCGAGGATAAGCTCCTCCCTCGCTGACAAGTCGCCCTCCCTCGTCCTTGCGAGAAGCTCTCGCTTTTTCTCCTCGGTTAGAGTCTTTAGCTGTGAGGTATCTATCCCACAAATTTCTACCTTTTCTCTGCGCATATTTGCTCCTTTTTTAGTAGTGCAAGGATATTGTTCCCTTTTTTCGCACTTTTACGCAAATTTACGCTGTTATTCTTTGTAAAGAGAGAAAATGTTTCTATACTTAACAGCACAAAAAGACTCTCGGTCTTTGTACCGAGAGCCTAAATATTAAAAAACTAAATACCAAAGGTGTTTTTCAGGTATTCACGGGAGATGCGAGCCGCCTCCAGCTCGGTCATGCCGTAGGTCTGGTCCTGCTCGACTATGACGGTTTCGGTGCCACAATCCTCGCAGGCTTCAAGTATCGCCGCAAAGTCCTGTATACCCTGACCGAGGGGACGGAACTCAAATCCACCCTCCTCACGGGAGCCGCCAAGCTCGTTTCCGTCGGCGTCGATAAGGTCATAGACAGGCCCACCACAAAAGCTCTTGCATACAAAGTCCTTGAGGTGCACAATTGTCACCCTGCCACAAAACTCGCGTATCTTATCCTCGGGCTTAAGTCCTGCGTAACGCACCCAACAGGTGTCAAGCTCTGGCTCGATATACTCCCGGGGTACAGCCTCGAAGATATAATCGTGGATATACTTACCATCCACCTTCCTAAACTCAAAGTCGTGGTTGTGGTAGCCGAGAGTTATACCATTTTTGTGAAGAAGCTGGGCGTATTTGTTAAACTCAAGGGCAGTAGCCTCCCACTTCTCCGTGCCAGCGAGCTCCTCCACCTTGTACCAGGGGATAATGCTGTACTTTACACCAAAGCCCTTAAGAAATTCTATCGCCCGCTCTGGGTCATCATAATAGAAGTCGAGGGACTGGTGCACCGATATACATTTGAGACCGTATCTATCAAGTATTTTTTTTATTTCTTCGCTCGAGTGACCAAAGTAGCCGGCAAACTCCACATACTCGTAGCCCATCTCTGCCACTGCACGAAGTGTGCCCTCGAAGTCCTCCTTCATACTATTTCGGAGTCCATATAGCTGTATACCTACATTAAAGCGTTTCATACTCTCACCTTTGTAAACTATTGTTTACTATATACCAATTTTAATTTAACACGCCCCCAGAGGTTATACCTCGGGGATAACTACCTCGACCTCGCGACCCAGCTCGCTCGACTTCGCGATACAGTCGAGAATGGCCTGGTTGTAGATAATCTCGGAAGAGGGGACGGGGGACCCTGTGCCGTTTTTACAAGCGTCAAGGAAGGTCCTGATCTTCTTGTCAAAGTTTGAGGGTGCGTCGGGCTTTTGTATAACTCTGGGTATAATAGTCTGTACCTGCTTGCCTGCCACCTCGTGGTAAATGATGAGGTCACCGCCTACACTACCGTTCCAGCACTCGGTGGAGGGGATGCGAAGGCTACCCTTTGTACCATAGAAGATGGTGTCGCCCGAGGTGTCGAGGTCCATCGCCCAGGAGATACGGAAATCGACAACGATGCCACCCTCAAGGCGAATAAATGCCGCCGCAAAGTCGTCCACACCAAAGAGCGAGGCATACTCTGCCCTCTTGCCCACGGGATAACCCGAATAGTTCGGGTCCTTGCCAAAGAAGGCGGACTTGTAGCCCGAAACCGTCAGGGGCTTTGGATGACCGAGCGAATTTAGTACCATATCAAGCGAGTAGCAGCCAATGTCCGCAAGTGCTCCAAGACCTGCGGTCTCCTTCTCGATAAAGGTGGTGCCATAGGGGGTGGGGATGCCACGACGACGGCCGCCGCCTGTCTGGACATAGTATATCTGTCCAAGCTCGCCCGACTGGATTATATCCTTGACAAGCTTCATATTATCATCAAGTCTTGGCTGGAAACCGATAGAGAGGACCTTTCCGCTCTCGCGCTCGGCTCTCATAACCTCTATCGCCTCCTCGGTGGTGACGGTAAAGGGCTTTTCAAGAAGGACGTGCACACCCGCCTTGAGTGCCTGGATAGCACAGGGTGCGTGCTGGCAGTTGTATGTACAGATAGAAACCGCATCAAGACAAAGCGACTTGTCGTTTACCATTTCCTCGCCATCCTTGTAGTCGCACCTTACACCCTCGACGCCGTGCTTCTTGAAGAAGGCGGCCGCCTTGCCGGGGATAAGGTCCGCGCCTGCGACGATTTCTACGTCGGGCTGCTTGAGATAACTCTCGATATGCGCGTCTGCTATCCAGCCTGTGCCTATTATACCAACTCTAAACTTTTTGCCCATGTCAATCTCGCTTGTGGTATGCTCTTCTTTGAATGCGTCAAGAATGTTTGCCATTATATTTTCCCCCAAAGGTTTATTTACTACCTATATTATACCATATTCGCGCCCAATTGCAATAAATATATTATCTTTTTTTCAGTACAATTTTGACTTTTGGTAAAACGCTCACTGTTACAAGGCTTTACCAATTTATTCGCTTTTCCCCGCCGCAAACCTTCCCATTTACATGGAAGAAAAATATTTTTCGAAAAATGTAAAAAAAGTATTGACAAACCGAATACTTTCGTGTATAATAGTCAAGCACGCAGGATATGGCTCGTTGGTCAAGCGGTTAAGACATCAGCCTCTCACGCTGAAAACATGGGTTCGATTCCCGTACGAGTCACCAAGAAAACACCACCCGAACTCGGGTGGTGTTTTTTTGCCTTGGTGACCCGTACTTGGGAATCGAACCCAGCGCACATACCAACTACAACTATACACTTCTCTAAACAAGTATTTATGCAAAGGTGCGCCCACCACTCCGCTCTCGTGCGCTATGGGGACGAATCCCTGCCCCATCGTCTCCCGTGGAGACCTTGTAGGATGGGGCAGATTCCCGTACGAGTCCTGTTTTTCTTTATTTTGGTGACCCGTACTTGGGAATCGCCCCAGCCACATAGCCACTCGGTTCGCGCAAAAGCCTCGCTGTCTCCAGCGGAGACCTCGCAAAGCGAGGCGTCTTCCCGTACGAGGCACACTTCCTCAACCTTGCTTTTTCTCTGGCCTTTGCGACTTTTTCGTGCCAATCGCACATTTTACACGGATACCCCGCGGTGTCCGTTTTTCTTTTCCCCCTCTATTATGTTGACACCCAAATTTAATAGTGATATAATGAGGGTAGAAGATAGAAAACCAAAGCAAGGAGGTCAGGTATGTTTGGGAACGAAGAGATGACTGTGGCAATCGCGCTTTGCTCTGTTTTGATAGTTTTGCCGATACAACTCTTGCTATGCTTCAAGTGTAAAAGCCTGATTTTAAGACTGTCGCCATCAATTTTGTTTCTGTTCTCTACGGTCTTCCTTTTGGTGATGTCGAGCCTTACCAAGGACTGGGATGCTTTAGGATATGTTCTGCTATCCGTATATTCGGGCGTGTTGCTTGTTTTTGACGCAGTTGCGTGGGGCGTTTATGCAATAATTCGGCTTGTTAAAAAGGACAGGCCGGGAAAATAACCTATATATTATGTGAGGGAATATGAAAAACGGTTTTACAAAAGAAGATATTAAAAACAGCGTCGAATACAGGTGGAGATTGAGTTCTATCAAATGGCTTTTGGTTCTATGGGCCGTGATAGGCGTCGTAATGCTCGTAGTATCGCTTATAACCTACCTTTCCGATATGGAAAACATCGATTTGAGTATTCAAATATGGCTGATAGTAGTAGGGATATACAGTGTTTTTCTTCTGCCCTTTGTGCTGTTTTACGGCTACAAAATGCTGTATCTCTTGAAGCATTACGGAGAATTTGACTCCTACGAGGTTATCCTCGATAATGTTTCCACTTCCTATGCCTACAAAGGTGCGGTATATTACAAAGTTACCATCAATGAGGGTGGCCGCACAATAAAGGTGGATACAAACCCCTACTTTTCGAGTGGTGTGTTTGCCCCATTTGCCCTTGAGGATTACAACAACAAAAGGGTTGTCGGCTTATATGATAGCGAAAAGGATAAATTCTATATCATCAAAAAAGTAAACTAAACAAAAGCAAGGAGGTCACCAATATGAAGAATATTTTAGCGTTGTTGCTTGTTATTTCCACTATGTTTGTGTTGTCCTCCTGCTTTTTGTTTGGGCGTGTGACCACATATCCCGATATGGTGGAATACACCGAGGGAGAGGTCCTGGAGATTGCCAAAGAGAAATACCAAATCACCAAGTGGGTATTCACCGGAGAGGAGATTATTGGCGAGGCGCTTAACGAAGAGGGTGAATTTTCCCCCTGTTTCTTTGACGACGGTCATTTTAGCACCGAGTTTGTGGGTGGCGACAATATCGAGGTGGCATTTACCGCCTTTGCGGGAAAGAACGGCGGTCACGATATACAGGGCAGATACCACTATTTCCTGTGCTATGTGGCTCTCGGCGAGTGTGCCGACGGCTCTCTGAAATTCGTGTATTACAACACAAACATACATAAGGATGCCGAGATTGTCGACACGGTGGGTGCATCCGACTACACTTTCGAGGTGTTGCCCTCGGAGATTACAGACGAACTCTTTACCGTCCCCAGAGAATGGACGAGTATGCAGGCGTTTTTGAATGACTTTAAGAACGGTCATCCCCGTGGCTTCTATTATTCAGGCGAACGATTGACCAGACGGCATAGCTTAAAATACAACAGTTACGCCTACCTGGAGTTTTACAAGGAAAACGGCGAGATAGTCTACGATATTTACTACACCAAGGACGAGGAAAAGCCCGAACAAAGGCGACTTGTCTATTCCACCTCGGACCGTTATGGTGTGATATACAACTACTACGGGCTTGACAAATCGGAGTATTTTGACATCACAACCACCGTCACCCAGAGCACCGAGCAGGAAAGTTGTATGTCACTTAAGGCACAGGTCAAGGCGAAGGAAATTGACGGCAAGGTGCTTTATTCAAGGTTTTTATACTCGGCAGAGTATTATGTAAAGAGGGACGAGGGACCTATTTTGTACGGCACATCCAACGAAACAGTGACAGATAAACTGGAATTTAAGTGTGGGTGGATGATGGATAAAATCGAAGGCATAGACCACGCAGAAACGGCGAAGTTCTACTTTTTAGACTTTTATATCTTCTATGAGAAGAATACAGAAACCGAATAAAGGAAGTGATGATATGAAGAAAATATTGGCTTTGTGCCTGGTGGTGGCTTTGTGCCTATGTGTTCTTTCGTCCTGTGGTGTTTTCGGATTTTATTCCATAAGTTACTCGGGGGAAAAGACAGAAGGACTTATGCTGGACGGGTATGCGCCAAAATTTGCGAGGGCTGGCGACACTGTGGTGCTTCGGACAGGTCGAATTATGGATGCCAATCTCGTATTATATGCTAATGGCGTAAATATTCAGCGAACACATTCAGGCTCTGGTTATTGGGAATATGTCTTTACAATGCCTAACGAGGATGTAGTGATAACAAGCGATATTCTTGGTGGAATGTAACATGACGAAAAGGCTGAAATGACTATGAAAAAGATAATATCGATAATTCTACTGCTATCCTTTGCCCTGTCCCTCTCGGCTTGTGAAAGCAGAGAGCCGAAGGATATATCCTGCGAGGAAATTATAGCGGTGTACAGGGAGGCCGGCTACTCGGTTTTGTACCACGACCACGAAAGCGATGCGGTGTATAACGAAGAGGGTATATACTGTTCATTCGAGATACGCGACCCCGATAACGAGAACAACTATATGTATGTCAGTAGATATTTTAGCGAACAAGAGGCCAGAGCGGCCGCGGATGAAAGGCAGTTTAACCCTATTCTTTGGCTGTTCTTCGGCATTTTTGGCGAGTGGCGCTGGCTACACGTAGGATGCTACGGTAATATAGAATACGAAACCTTTTCACCCGAGATGCTAAAGCCCCTAAAGAAAATTACAGATTAAGCCCGAGGCTCGGTTAGCCTTCTGTGGTCGAGCACCCTTGGACGGTGGTTGACTTTTCTTTATCTCTATGATATACTTTTGGTAATAGTATTTAGCTCTAAATAGTATTTGCGCTTTTGTTTATAAAGGAGTGTTTAGTAATGAAAAAACTGTTGGCTTTGCTTTTGATATTGGCAGTTGTGCTAAGCTTTGTTGCTTGCCAATTCTTACCGGGCCAAAACCCCACACCTACCCCCGACGGTGGTACAGGTGATATTTCGGGCGACGGCACAGGAGGTAACACCGACGGCGGAGGCAATAATACTGGTGGCAACACTAATGGCGGCGGTAACACCGACGGCGGTAATGGCGGCAATACCGGAACAGGCAATGGCGGAAACGGCGGAAACGGTGGAAACACCGACGGCACAGGCTGTCAGCCCCACAAGGACACCGATAATAACGGAAGCTGTGACATCTGTAACGAGAGCGTTGTAGTTATCATCGACTTCTATGCCCTCAACGACCTGCACGGCAAGCTGTTTGACAGTAGCTCGCAGCCCGGTGTGGACGAGCTTACAACCTATATCAAAAACGCGAAGGCTTACGATGACTATTCTATCGTGCTGGCAACCGGCGATATGTGGCAGGGTACCTCCGAGTCCAACCTGACCCGCGGACAGATGATGACCGAATGGCTCAACTCTATCGGCACCGTGTCTATGACCCTCGGAAACCACGAGTTTGACTGGGCTAATCAGTACATATACGACAACGCTGAGCTGGCGAACTTCCCTATCCTGGCGATAAATATCTACGAGACCTCCTCGGGCGAGCCCGTGGACTTTGCAAGTGCATCCACCATTGTCGACTGTGGGGGTGCGAAAATAGGAATTATAGGTGCTATCGGCGACTGTCACTCCTCCATAAGCCAGGACAAGGTGGCTGGAATTGACTTTAAGGTAGGACGGGAGCTGGCAAACCTGGTCAAGGCAGAGTCCGACCGTCTTCGCGCCCTTGGCTGTGACTTTATAGTATACTCGGTGCACGATGGTGTGGCAAAGTATGGCGAGAGCACCATATATGACTACGAGATGGCGCAGTATTACGATATAGCACTCTCCAGAGGATATATCGACCTGGTGTTTGAGGCGCACACCCACTACGAGTATGTTATGCGCGACACCGAGGGTGTCTACCACATTCAGGCAGGCGGCGACAACCGTGCTATCTCGCACGTGGAGATACAGCTCAACTATGCAAACGACACCTCAAAGGTGAATATAGCCGAAACGATAGGCTCCTTTACCTACGATGATTATGCCAAGGACAATATCGTAAACGAACTTAAAGAAAAGTATAAAGAAGATATCGCCAAGGGCGACGAATTCCTCGGCACACTATCCCGAGGTGTCGACGGCGACGACCTTCGCCAAAAGTCTATGGACCTGTATCTCGAAAAGGGCCTTGCAAAATGGGGCTCAAAGTACAATATTGTATTAAGTGGTGGCTATGTATCGGTAAGACAACCCGGCGAGCTATACTCGGGTGCAGTCTATTACAAGGACCTCTACACCCTCTTCCCCTTCGACAACGGACTTTACCTCTGCACGATATCTGGCAGGGATTTAAAAAACAAGTTTATAAACAGCACAAACGAAAACTACTTTATCTGTATGAGTGACTACGGTGACTCGATATCGATAAACAACAGTTCTACCTATTATATTATAACCGACGCATACTCGGCATTCTACGCACCAAACAACCTGACAATCGTAGAAGAGTACGGCGAGGAAGTGTTTGCTCGTGATTTGCTGGCAGAGTATATCAAAAATGGTGGATACGGCTCCTCCTCTACCGAGCCCGACCCTACCCCCTCGGCGATGCAGTTTACCTCTATCCCCGAAATTGTACAGACGGTCAACTCTCTTGGCGCAAATGTAGAGACCTCGAAGAGCTTCTATGTCCTTGGCAAGATAATAGATGACCCAAATGCCACCTGGGGCAACTGTACCATACAGGACGCAGACGGTAACACTATATATCTCTATGGCCTGTATGACAGAAATGGTACAAGATATGACAGCCTATCGGTAAAGCCTGTAAAGGGTGACACCATAATTGTCAGGGGTGTGGCGATGCTCTATGTAAACCAGAACAACCCCACTGATACAAAGGTGGAGATTGTAAGCGGTGTGGTAGAGACCATAATCCACACAAACGATATCTCAGAGGCCCTGGCGGCAGGAGAGGCCCTCGCAAACAATGCGACCACCACAGAGCAGTACTGTGTATATGGAAAGATAAAGGACACACCCCACCAAACCTATGGTAATACCACGGTTGTGGACGAGGGCGGCGACGAGATATATGTCTATGGCCTGTACACCTCGGATGGTAGCACCCGCTATGATGCCATGTCGGTAAAGCCCGAGAAGGGCGATGTAGTCATCGTCTGTGGCTATGTGAAAAAGTATGTAAAGAGTGGCTCCTCTCCCCTCATCGAGTTTGAAAAGGGATATCTCCTCTTGATCTATAAGGCAGACGGAACGGTTTACTATCTGTAAGGCAAATGCAGTATTTGGCTAAAACGCCATAGCTATCAATGATAATCAAAAAACGCACTACGGCTTATTTTCCGTAGTGCGTTTTTATTTGTTATTTCCAAAGGGTTAGTTTACGTAGGTGCACTGGCCTGTTCTGTATCTGTGCATAATTTCGTTATACAATTTGTTGTCTAACACAATAGACCAGTTTTCCTGTCCATTTCGTAAAACTGTAACTTCGAAGACCAACACGTCGTCACGTCTCATACCGTCAAGAGGTTTTACGGGCTGCATAACTCCAAAGAAGCGGTTACCAATCTGCACACAAGCCTTTTCAATAAAGCCTATTTGCTCCCCTCTCTCTGACATCAGATATACGATATTAGGTCTTTTGGGCTCTTCCCAAACCCTTTGACTGTAAACTGTTCCGTCAGGACCACGTCTGCTCATAATTTTGCTCTTTTTAATTTAATTAAATTCACTTTGTATAAACCGATAGTATTGCGCGGATAAAGATTTCCTTAG
>JAZSMN010000100.1:0-3546 GCA_045535925.1 Eubacteriales bacterium | reverse complement strand
CAATATTCACCAACGTATGACATAACCTTGATGTCAACACCGTTTGGTGGGAAGGTCTTAATGACAATCCTCCTACCAACGCCCTTAACTGGTAGGGCCAGCCTTGGGATTACACCACCCACGACAAGAAGGATAAGGTTAACACCTCTGGTGCACACCCCAACTCCAGATTTACCGCTATGGCATCTAACTGCCCCTGCATCTCCGACAAGTTCAACGATCCCGCAGGTGTTCCTATCTCTGCTATCGTATTCGGTGGTAGACGCGCAAAGACCGCTCCCCTTGTATACCAGTCCACTTCTTGGCAGCATGGTACCTTTGTTGGTTCTATTATGGCTTCCGAGACTACCGCTGCAGCAGCAGGTGCTGTTGGCGTAGTTCGTCGCGATCCTATGGCAATGCGTCCCTTCGTTGGCTATGATATGGGCGACTACTGGGCACATTGGCTTAACATGGGCAAGAATATTGCAAACGCTCCCAAGATCTTCCACGTTAACTGGTTCCGCACCGATGACGAAGGTCACTTCATCTGGCCCGGCTTCGGCGACAATATGCGTGTTCTTATGTGGATTCTCGCTCGTTGCGATGGCAAGGTAGACGCAGTAGAGACTCCTATCGGTTATGTTCCTAATCCCGATGACATCAACATCGACGGTCTTGACATTTCTCGCGAGACTCTTGTTGACCTTCTTTCTGTTGACAAGGAGCTTTGGCTTGAGGACTGCAAGGGCATCCGTGAGTTCTACGCTCAGGTAGGCGAGAGAGTTCCTGCAGAGCTTTACAGCGAGCTTGAGGCTCTTGAAGCAAGACTTGCAAAGTAATAAAAAATAAAGGAATGAAATAATGAAAAAGTTAATTTGTCTTTTGCTTATACTCGTCATGGCCTTCTCGTTTGTGTCTTGTGGCGACAACGAAACGCCTGACGGTCCAGGTGAACTTCCCGAGGAAGAGATTTACCCCGGCCTTGGTGGTGAAGGCATTGAAACCCCTATCATTCCCGTCCAGTAATATTAAAAGAACCTATCCTTGTGATAGGTTCTTTTTTTTGTGTTTTAATGTAAATGCGTTAGCACTATATTGATATTATACAAGTGTTTTAAAATTAGTTAATATATGAAAATACATAAACAGTAGGATATAATAAACGCGAAAATTCCTTGCATAAGCTTGATAAAAACATAGGGTGTAAATTTCAGGTCAAGGTCGTTTAATAGCGCCATAGATTGCATAAGCACGGATATACCGCCAAAGGTGAGGGTGAAGGCACATAGGGATATAGATAGGGGCAAAGCTGTGCCACAAGAGGCGAAGAACTTCGCACCCCTTGTCACCTCCAAGAGTAGTGCCACAATAGGTTTTACACTCTCGGGTAGAAACGTTTCGAGCACACCTGCCACCACCGAGAACACCATTATAAAGGATGCGATGCTCACAAATGCAAGCCCGGATCTTTTCACTGAGGCTATAAAACTAAATTCTTGACTACTATAATAGTCATTTTCCTCTATTATACTACCTTTTTTCCTTAAAACCATGCCTGTTATAACAGCTGACAATTGCACCGCAATAGCAAGCACAATGCCGGCTTTCATATTCTTATACATACCGAGTCCGACCCCGCCAACGATAAAGGATAGCGAGGGGTTGTTGGAAATCGGTATTAATCGCTCGGCTCTCTTTTTGTCTATCACTCCGTTTTTGTATAGGTCCCCTACACCCATAGCACCGATAGGAAAGCCGCAAATATTGCCACACAAAAAGCAGCCGAGCGCCGCCCTTGGCATCCCGAAAATCGCTTTAAACATCCTTTCCCAAATACTGCCGCCACTTGAGTAGGCAAGGCTTCGGTATAGGTCGGATATTATCATAAACGGTAGTCCTGTGGGTAGCACGCAATTGACGGTGAGCAACAACCCTTCGACAACAAATTTGCCAAGCCTATCCGAGAGAAAAACAGCGTAAAGCACCAGGCATACCGTCGAAAACGGCAACAGCAGACTTTTAATTTTTGATTTCATTTTTCTTTTCCTCTTCGCTTTTTCACTAAACTATATGCCGTTTTTTGTATTAAGATACCCGTTTGACTTTTCAATTTGCCCTTAGGTCTTTATCATTGTTTTTTTTCATACAATTAGAAGAAAAGCGAGGATAATGCTATGGCAAACAAAAAGAAGAAAATTCCCCTGCAAGCAATAGTCGGGCTTGGTAGAGTGGTTGATATAGAACTAAAGAAAAACTCCCGCGGCGCGGTGCTAATGCTATCGGGGGTTGTCAGTATAGCCGAATATAGCAGCGAAAGGGTAGAGCTTCTGACACATTCGGGCAGGATAAACCTCGTAGGCGAGGGGCTAACTCTTTCGGCAATGGAGGATAGGTCTGTAGAGGTTTATGGCAGGATAGATAGTTTGGAGATGGGGTATGGTCGTGGGCGTAGGAATTAGGGAAAGAATATTTGGTTACTATATAATCACCTTGGACAAAGTCTATATCAAAAATGCGGCTTCCTTGATAATAAAGCTCGGTATTTGTGCCACCATTTCTGCCGAGGGGTATTTGTTAATAGGTATAAAAGACAGTCACAGGTTCTTAAAAACCGCACCAAAAGAGTGGATAACCCATATTTCCAAGCCTCATGGACTCTATGGCGTTATACTGTCATATCGGGGATGTGTCGGGGCGGTCGTTGGCTGTGTTTTTGCCCTGATCATCTACATTTTTCTTGGCTCACTTGTCTGGGATGTGAGAATAGAGGGAAACTCACGCGTGGGGGACTCGCAAATAGTGGCAGCCCTTGAGGATGTCGGCTTTGGTGTCGGGAGCATTTTCCCCTTTGTAGATATCGGCAAGACCGAAACCGAGCTGTTGTCCCTCGTTGATGAAATATCCTGGGTTAGTATAAATCGCAAGGGCACTGTCGCGTATGTGGTTGTAAAAGAGAGGGCATCGACTGATACACCCACCAAGGAAGAGGAAAGTGGATATTGTGACATTGTAGCAAAAAGCGACGGAGTTGTTTATAGCATCACCGTAAAAAGTGGTACGCCGCTTGTTAAGGTCGGTGATACTGTAAAAGCAGGGCAAGTGCTCATAGGCGGTTATATCGATATAGACGGCAAGGTAACCCCTACACGAGCAGAGGGCGAGGTTTTGGCAGAGTGTTTTGGCGAGATTTCGGTCTTTGTTTCGGAACAAGAAGAGAAGCAAAGCGAATTTATCGGTGAATATATAGGTTCAAGGCTTAAAATATTTAAATTTCATATAAATCTTTTTAAAAATAGTGGAAAAATCGAAAATGAATGTGATATAATAAATGATGAAGAAGTATATATGCTCTTCGGTAGATATCGTTTGCCCATCTCTTTTACGAGGGTGTATACCCTGGGAAGGGAGTCTTCGCTGATAGAATATAGCGAGAGTGAAATGACCGAGATTGCCCGAGAGAGGATGAAAAGAGTTATGTCCTCCTATCTTGCAAGTGGCGAGCTTGTCAAGCTTCGTTCGCTCGGCGAGTTTTGCGAGGGGGGATATAGGCTAACGAATTATCTC
>JAZSMN010000108.1:0-2528 GCA_045535925.1 Eubacteriales bacterium | reverse complement strand
GAGAAAGGAGCAGGTGACGAATAAATTGGACGAATTCAGATTTGAGAAATTTACTCTTTTGCTCGACGGCATACACAAGGGTATAAACAAATTAAAGGACGAAATTGCCCCTGCTTTTGGTGTAAAGAGCGTGCACCTTTTGTGGCTGTATCACCTGTCGCGTAATCCCGAAGGGCTTACCTCTGCCGAGATTGCACAGGCGAGGAAGATAGACCGCTCCTTGGTTTCACGCGAGATAGAAATCCTGGAGGAAAACGGATATATCACCTTGGCCGAGGTAAAGGGCAGACGGAGAAAATATAACGCTCGCATTTTGCTTACCGACAAGGGTCGGGAACTGGCAGAGAGGATAGCCGAGGAGGCCTTGCGTATTCAGAACACGGTTGACGCCGGAATAAGCGAGGGGGAACTTGAGGCTTTCTATATCACTCTTGAAAAAATTCACAGAAATTTTGAAACATTAACTGCAAAAACTACCTGATAAAAGAAAACTAACTGCAAAAACTACCTGATTTAATAAAGGAGAAAAGAAAATGGCAGAGAAAAGAATACGCGAAAGATATCACTATGAAAACGTCCGCGAGATGATAGAGGACGTTGGTGTAAGATTTAAGGACCACGGCGCTTATGCATACAGAATAAACCCAAGAGATAAAGAGGACCAGATTGTAAGAAAGACCTACGAACAGCTCCGCGCTGATGTCCGCGCTCTTTCTACCGCTTTTATCAAAGAGGGTTATGCAGGCAAGCATATTACGCTTATAGGCAAGCTCTCCTACAACTGGGTGCTTGTATATTACGCAGCACTTTGCACAAACTCGGTGCTTATCCCTCTTGACAGAGACTGGACCGCAACCGACCTCTCTGCCACTGCCGGGAAGGCAGATACCGAGGTGCTTATCTGTGACAAGGATATCTTCGACAAGGGCGAAGCTATCGCTTCTGATTTGGGACTTGGCAAGGTAGTATGCACAGGCGAGGACATTGATGCTCTCTTAGAGATGGGTCAGAAGGAGTTTGAGCTTGACAGCGCTCCCTACTTTAACACCGCAATAGACAACGAGAAGATGGCGCTTCTCGTATTCACCTCGGGTACTACCGGTAAGGGCAAGGGCGTTATGCTCTCGCAAAAGGCTCTCACCTGGGACCTTGAGGACGTTGTTGGATTTATCGCCTTCTCGGACAAGTCGGTGGGCGTGCTTCCTCCCCACCACACCTATGGCTCTACCGTTTCGATTTACGGACAGAACAGCGTGGGTATCGAGGTATATATTTCCTCGGGCATTCGCTACATTCTCCCCGAACTTAAGGAGCAGAAGCCCGGTCACCTGGTTATGGTGCCTCTTTATATCGAAACCTTCTACCGTAGGATACAGGCAACCCTGAAGGAAAAGGGCAAGCTTAAGACCGTAAACACTATGATAAAGGTGTCTAACTTCCTTCGCAAGATAGGTATTGACCTGCGTAGAAAGTTCTTTGGTCAGATACTTGAGTCCTTTGGTGGCAGACTTAGCCTTATCGTTTCGGGTGGTGCTGCTATTAACCAGGATATGATTGACTTCTTTGACGGAATAGGCATCGAGATTCTTAACGGATACGGTATAACCGAGTGTGGTCCCCTTATCTCGGTAAACCACTCGGGCAAAATTGTAAAGGGAAGTGTCGGATTCCCCATTGACGGCGACGAGGTGCGTATTGACGATCCTAACGAGGACGGCGAGGGCGAGATTTGTGTCAAGGGCCCCAACGTCATGCTCGGTTACTTCAAGGACGAGGAGGCAACCGCCGAGGCTATGACCGCCGACGGCTTCTTCCGTACAGGCGACTATGGTAAGATTACCGCAGGCGGGTCTATCACCATAACCGGTAGAAAGAAGAACCTCATCATCCTCTCCAACGGTAAGAACGTTTACCCCGAGGAGATAGAGAGCGAGTTTATCGCAGTTCCCGGTGTTATCGATGTAATAGTTTACGAGGGACAGTCCAAGAGAGGACTTGAGGAGAACAAGATTGTTGCCGAGATTTACCCCGACTACGACTATATGAAGAAGAGTGGTATAGAGGACGTCCACGCATATCTTTGGCAGTACGTCACCGAGTACAATAAGACTGCCGTACCCTACAAGAAGATTGGCGTGCTCAAGGTTCGTACCGAGGAGTTCCCCAAGAACACTCTTCGCAAGATTATGAGATTTAAACTTGATATGACTATCGACTAAACAAAAATCCCCCGACACGGGGGATTTTTAATGCATAATGCAGATTTCATAATGCAAAATTGAAAAGCAACAAACCGCTCGATAGCGAAAAAACAACGAAAGCCCCCGACCGAGTCGGGGCTTTTTTCATATGTAAGCAAGGCTCCCTCCGGGAGGGGGCTCCCGACGTAGTCGGGTGGAGGAGAAAGCGAGCAGTATTGCACAAGGGCGAGCATTGGTAGGGGAAAATGTTATGATTTATCTCTCTACATATGACAAGCCATAATCCTACTACACGCATTCTCCTTCCGTCTTGCTCAAACAAGTTTT
>JAZSMN010000117.1:0-7158 GCA_045535925.1 Eubacteriales bacterium | reverse complement strand
CAAACTATTGTTTACAAGTATTCCCAAAAAGCCCTCGTCAGAGGGCTTTTTTGTTTTCTCTATTTATTTTTGCTTTGCAAAGGGAATGCAATAATTCTACCCTTCGTGGAGATGCAAAAACACCTTTATTTATATTATTTTTATTTTACTATTGAAAACACAAATATTTTGTGATATAATCTTCCTGTTGACTAATTTTGACAAATTGTTTTCGCAAGGGCGAGGACGGAAAGGAGGACGGCTTGATTCCAAACAAGAACACAGCGACTCGTGGCGCAAGACTTGGGCAGGACCCAAGAAGAAATGGCACAAAGCTTAGCGATTCGGAAATCAAAAAGCAGAGTGCTGAGATAGAAAGCGAGATAACAAGACTCGCCGGAGCTACGAGAAACATTGCCTTTTGCGATGCAGTTACACTTGTTGAAAAGAAGATTAAGGCATCCCCCTTTGAGGTCAGATATGGTATTAGCAACCTATCTCTCGTGGAGGATTTGGTAAAAGAGGCAAAGACTGTCAGAAACACGGCATCCACCTCGACCACAACTACCACGACCACCACTACAACGAGACCTACTACCACAACAACCCGTCCTACCACCACAACAACTCGTCCTACACCCAGACCCACCCCAAGGCCTACCGCAAGACCGAGGTACAGCACTGATTTCTTCCTTGGCACTTGGATGATAATTGCTTTAGGTGTTGTTGGTGCGTTTATAGTTGGTGCTATAATTACCGGCCTTATTCCGGGTGCTACCGAGACCTTTGCTTGGTTCCTCGGTCTTTCTGTCGGCGGCTTTGTGCTTTTGGCCTCTGTCTGTGCGGCGGTGCGTGGATATGACGGCGGACTTGGATATGCATATCCCGACTGGTACGATTGGTACAACCAGCATGTAAGCATCATCATACCCGTACTAAGTATGGTTCTTACCGTTCTTTTCTTCCTGCTTGGTCTGACACCCGCCGGTGTTATCACACTTTTACTTACACTGCCCGCTTCCTTCATAAGCAGCCTGCCCGATGATGATTACTATCACGCAGACGGCAAGGACTATGCATACACTCTTACCTATATTTTGGCGGCTGTCGGTGCGGTGTGCATTGCTATCTTTGTTGGCGACCCTGTCCTCACTTGGATTGCATTTGGTGCGGCGGCTGTAATACTCGTTGTTATGAGCCTTATGCAGCAGGGTAACAACACCGCTATAAAAGAGGAGTGGTATTTCCCCTTCCTTTACCTTCCTGCCTATTTCCTTGCGGCAAATGGCTTTAACGACTTTGCGGCAGGATACAACGAGGCTATTTTGACCATTGGTGCTGCGGTTGCTTGGGCATTTATCGCAACAGGCGTCAACACCAAGCTGCTTATGGTTACCGACGAGACCTATACGGCCGAGTTCTTCTACGATCTCTCACCCTATGTTATGGGTATTGGCGGCTTTGTGATTTCCTTGGCGCTTGTAATTGTCGGTGCGGTTACCGAGATGCTTATGCTCAATATGCTGGCGATTCTTGTGATCTTCGGCTTGATGGTTGGCTCGGCTATCACCCTGCTTGGTGAAGAGGGAGATGCGATGTCGGCGACGACTCTTATCCTTTCATCCTTCTTGAGTATTGCGAATATGAACTTCATAGCAGCCTATGAAGATGATGGCTGGTTCCTGTTCTGGACCGCCTTCGTGGCTATGGTCTTCCTCATCTACGCTTATTTCAGAGTAAATGGTATGGTAGAGGGCGATGTCAACAACAGCGAGCTGTTCGGCTTCGATTTCTACTATCACGGTAATGATGCGATGCTTATATTCGGCATCATAGTAGATGTTGCGATGGCTGTACTTGTGTTCTTCTCGCCTATTTTGGTATATGCGGCTGTGCCGGTAAGCATCGTTATTTTGGGACACAGCGGCCTGTTCTTGGTGAATGATGACTTGGAAGCAGAGGATGAAATTAAGCCGGCTTCGGTGACCGTGACCGGTATGGCTGCGTTGTTCTTCTTCGTTTTCCCCTTCTTGATCTAATCGATAGAATTCTTGGAGCATAGCTCCACAGACCAAAACATAACAAAAGAGCCCTCGAAATGAGGGCTCTTTTTATTCGCTTAAATAAAATTAGGGTATTCTATTGTAAAAGAGGATTGTGTGTGATATAATATCACTTGTTGATAACCCTACATATTATATACTAATCGAAAGGAGGGGGGTAAAGTGATACCAAACAAGGATACCTCGGGTAGATTTTCCGGCATTGGCGCAAGAGCGCGTGGCACAGCCTTGACAGGCTCGCAAATTCGCACAAAGGCGAATGGCTACCAAACCGAGATTTCCTCCTTACAAAACGGCGCGCACACAATCGACTGGGCAGATAGTGTAAAAAAGCTGGAGAAAAAGATATCTGCCGAGCCTCTTGAGGTTCGTTATGCTATTGCAAATCTTGGTGTGTTGACCTCGCTTTCGACCGAGGCGGGTAGAATAAAACGCAATGCGCGTACCACCACTACAACCCCAGGACCCACACCCACACCGCGACCCACCTACACACCCCCGCCACAACCAAGACCCGTCCCAAGGCCCACCAATACACCCACGCCAAGACCAACCCAGACCCAAAATAATAGTGGCGGCCCGACAGTTCGGCCTACCAACAAGCCGCAGGATCCCTTTGATATGTCTACCGTCTGGTTTTCGGCGATACTGTTCAACATTCCTACGGCGATTTTATTATTCCTGGCCTTCACATTCCAGGGGTGGTTTAACGTCTGGCTCGGCCTTGCTATACTTTGGCTTATAGCTGCTACAAGCTTTACTATTATTGGTATTGTTGTCGATGACAAGAGCCCTCCGCCCCCTAGTGTGGAAAAGGTGGCTGTGGCTATTGGCATTGCCCTACCCATTGCTGGATTTGTGGTGTCTATGTGGTGCCTGTTTGTTTCGGGTATGTATGCCACCGCAATTTTTGGCTGGATAGGTGCAGTTTTAGGCGCCTTCTTTATGAGCTGCTCATCAGGTGGTAATACATCCAAGGCGAGCAAGCCCTCATTCTATGGCTCGATGACTCTTATTGTCATCTTCGCTATTGGTATCTTTGCATTATGTTATGCCTTAAAGGCAGGCTGGGCTACTTGGATATTCGGCATTGTCGCCCTCTTGGTACACTGTGTCTTTGGACCGATTGGTATTGAGTATATAAAGTCAGATAAGACCTATATACCCTTCTTCTATATTCCCACCTACATTGCCATGATATTTGCGGTCGCGGATGGAAATCAGACAGCATACCTGTTTGCCGCAGGCTTTGGCTTGTTTGCTATCATTCTTTCTGTGGTTTTGGCGAAGAAAAAATAGTTCGTATTTCTCATTTCTGGAGCCTTACAAATCCTAAAAAATGAGGATTATATCAATATAAGGCTATTAAGGACTATATATTATTAAAGGATAATTGGGAGCTTTTCCCCATAACAAAAAACAAGGGGATGCTTCATTTAGGCATAACCGAACGAAAAAGGCAGGGGTGCTACACAAAGTAGCGCCTCTGCCTAAAATAATACAGCAATCAGGAGAAAATCAAGGTCAAAACCTGCGGTTTTCTCATTTTTTATCGTTTTTTCGTTCTATCGTCGTTTCCTCGCTCGACGTATTTATATACGCCTATCACTCGTCAGCCGACGATTTCTGCTCCAAATCAAGCTATCCCCGAAAGGCGCATCGCACTAAGAATTCAGTTTCTTGCGTTAATATGGCACAACCGCCTTGATTTTACTGAATTCTTAATGACTCAGCCCCTTTTAATGTAATTTTTGTAGATTTGTTTATGCGATGGTTTCGGGTTCGGGGAGCTCTTCTATGGTCTCTTCGGGCTCTATGGCGGGAGCCTTCTTGAAGATAGAGCATACACCTGCAATGGTGTAGATTATGTAACCATAGTTAAAGAGGGTAGAGATGAAGCCAAGGTCATTGTCATAACCGACGGTAGCAAAGGAGATGATTGCGAACAAAAGAATAACGAAATCAACAACAGCAAAGGTTATTGCCGAGCTGGGCTTTGTGGTAGCAACGAGATTGTCATCAAACCTTGCATCCATAATGAAGGGCTGCCACTTGATACCGCCGAGAGTCGCAATGTAGGTGAAGCACTGAAGTACAAACCACACGAAGTAGAAGAATACAGCAAAGCCGGAGAGAAGCACATTGAAGAAGAATATAGTAGGCATAGTTACAAAGAAGAGAACCGCCTCGGTTGCGGGGTGTATATCCTTTTTCTTTTCTTCAACCCACTTTTCCAGATACTTAATTTTTTGTTTTCCCGTATGGGTGAGGAATTTTCACCCGAAAAAGAGCAAATGTAGGGAGCGGCGTCACCGAAGGTCTAATAATAAGAGTAAAATTTCACTTAGAGGTGAAGTGGTGAGATGGCTGTAGGGGGCTTTATTGCAAACAAAATTTTCCACTTTCAATTATCCATTTTCAATTTTTACAACCGTCACCGTCATATCGTCGGGTGTGCCTTTAATTTTCTTTGCCTCTGTCAAAATCCTCTCGGCCAGCTCCTTCGCCTCGCCCGAAAATGGACGAGATAAAAGCTCCACCAACCAGGGAGCATCGCTCTCTGAGGCGCTAACACCGTCGGACAGCATAATAATGTAGTCCTCGGGGCGTATTTCCACCTTGATTTTCTCGGCGTCAACCTCCCTCATAATACCAAGAGGGGCGGTGCGAGAGGTGATACGAAAGATAGAGCCCTCCCGCTTGATATAGGAAGGTGCGGCGCCACTCTTAATAAATGCGGCCTCCCTGTTATATAGGTCGAGCGAAAACAGGTCGAGGGTGGTGGAGTAGTTTGGGTCCTTGGAGCGCAGGAGCCTGTTTACAAGCTTAAGCACCGTGCCGTTTACCTCGCATAGTCCAAGCAAATTTGTAAGGAGCTCCAGGGCATATTCAGCCGTGCTCGCCGCACTCTCGCCCGAGCCCATACCGTCGGCAATTATCGAGTAGAACCTACCAAGCTCGCTCTCAAACATCGAGCACCTGTCACCCGAAACACTCTCTCCGCTTTGACAAGCCCCCACCGTGGCAGGACTTACACAGAGGGTTTTGCGCACACCACACTCCAGTAGGGACGCGCGCCCACTCTTGTAGTAGTCGGGCTTTGACAGGGTGAGTGAGCACTCCTTTTCTACGGTGGCGAGCAGCTCGGGTGAGGATATCTTCTTCCCGTCATCGTCATCGAGGGCGATAATAATATGCGGCCTTAACCTGCCGTATACCTTCACCATAGCACCACATAGACCAAAGCCTGTAACCGCGCGAAGTGTCATCTCTTCAAGAGCATCGTTGGTAGACTTTTCTTCCTCATCCCTTGCCCTCGCCTCGGCTATCATTCTGGATATCAGTTCTATTTCCTCGCCGGCACCCATCCTTTGCGCGGACAGAAATTTGTCCTGCGAGAGTAGGCTATAAGCGCGGTTTATAGTTTCAGCAAGTCCTGACCTAATTTTGCAGTCCTCGGGGAGCGTGTAAAAATCTTCGGGTAAAATAGTCCGCCTAATGTAAAGAAGTGTTGACAATCTGCCTATCTCATCGCTGGATAGCGAGTGCTCCTTGGCACAGGCGGACTCTAACATACAGTCGGTGCAATAGTTTTCGTGGCACCTCTCAATAAGTGAAAAAAGTTCTTCCTTTGTTGGCAGGGATGCTTGCTTTTGCCCCTTCGATACCAGGGTCGAGATGCCGTCGAGCGTCCTCTCAAGTCCCGCAAGGCTACCGCGGTATCTATTCTTAAAGTGGAGCGATACCGTCCCCACCATATCCTTCGCCACTACTGTTATGGTAGAGTCCTCTTTTTCACTGCGCTCTCTTGGGAGCTTTCCCGATAGCGGCCAGGTTATTATCCCTGAAATAGCATATTCGGGCAAAATCGAGAGTAGTCCAACCATCCCACCTGCATAACCGGACCAGAGCGACAGGATTACACCGCCACCGATTATCGCCTGAGCCACACCGATGCGATAGAGCACCCCCGCGCCAAGGCCGAGGAGTATGTATCCCACTGTCAGCTCGGTTGATAGAGCGACCGTAGAGGCAAACCCCACCGCCGCCGCCCTCAATGGGTCAAATCGCCTTGCCGCAAAGAGGGTGACCATTCCCGCCAAAACATAGGATGCGTCCACACCAATTAGGGCATATTCCTTCAGCGACAGAGAGATAAGGAATAGCAAAAACAGAGCAGAGATTTGGTAAAACAAGACCGAAAATTTTGCCCCATCTTCCTTCTCTTTTAATGTAAACAGTCGCTTGTCGGTCTGTATTATATCTCCGAGAGTGATTTCCGAGTCAAAGTATCCCGACAAGAGAAATACCAAAATCGGCGGTGCAATTATCATAACGAGGGCAAAGAGCAAGGTGGACATAGCCAAGCCTGATAAAAGAGCCTCGTACACACCAGCAATAAACCCACCAATAATAGATACCGATATACGCAAAAGTAGATTTTCTCTAAAAAGCGGTGAACTGCCGTCCTTGCCTGAGCCGCCTACTATAATGCGCAAAAAGACCACGATTATGGAAATCATAGCATAGATTATTCCCGCACGCCCCATGGTCAGGGCGCCTATCACCGCACCCAACAGCGTCCACCAAATCCCCTCGGGCATAACCGAAAGGAGCCCCAGACCAAAGGGGTGGGCACCAAACAAAAGGTGGGTGCGAGAAAAGACCAAACCGAGCAAAAACCGAACAAAACTTAGCACGGGTGCGGCTTTTGTGTCACGAAAATAGCCCGACGCGCGGGTAAACCGCTCCCAAAAGCTGACTTGAGCACCCTTCTCTTGGGTTTTGCCTTTATCAATTTCCGACTTATCCATTTTTTCCATCCTTTTTATTAAATAGTATTTACTTAATTGTAGCCCAGTTGCGCATAGAGGAGTGTAGAAGTCGGTCGAGCGGTTTTTGGTGTTTTATCGGTGCTTTTTGAGAAGTGGGTGGATGTGTGGCTGTTTTGTGCGAAGCAGGAAGGCTTGTGCCGACAGGTGCGAAATTTTGACGGAGCACAAATAAATAAAAATCTCCCACCTTTCAGGCAAGCGGATAAAAACACCGACCCTTCATGCAATCAAATTAATAAAACCCCGATTTTCAAACTAACCAAATCAAAAAACTCTTTTTT
>JAZSMN010000253.1:0-2712 GCA_045535925.1 Eubacteriales bacterium | reverse complement strand
TAGGAAGACAATTAGAGCTCCCAACTCCTTGGCTCACAGAACGACATGGCTACGATCCGACTTAGCAGTTGTCAAATAAAACTTTTCCATAATATCTCCTTGTCATTGATTTTGCTCTGACAAATGGGCCAAAGCTCACATTGCATTATTCTACATTTTAACATTTTAACACATATAAACAAAAAATACAAGATATTTTCATTATTTTGGCTTAATTATTTATACCTAATTATATTATTCAGTTGACATTTTGGCTCGTGGGTGTTATAATTTATGTTGGTGTATTGTTTTTGGACGGGTGAGTGAGTATGAGAAGATATTTTACAAAGCTCTTCGGCAACGAAGCGACAAAAAACAGAATATCTCTTTCTATCGAGTCGGACAAGCTCCCTCACGCGCTTTTGATAGACGGCGAGGAGGGCTCGGGCCGTTTTACCCTGGCTTTAGAGATTGCCGCAGCACTTAACTGCGAAAACCGTTTTAACAATTCCCACCCTCTGCCCTGTGGCAGCTGTAACTGTTGCCACCGTGTTTATTCTCTCGGCTTTGCCGACCTCTCGGTGCTCGAGAGAGAAAAGGGCAAGGCGACTATCGGTGTGGACGAGGTAAGAGAATTTCGTAAGGATATGTACCTTTCCGCCACCGAATCCGAGCATAAGGTTTATATCATAAAGGATGCCGAGCGAATGACCACCGAGGCGCAAAACGCCCTGCTTATAGTCCTGGAGGAGCCACCGCCAAAGGTGCTTATTATACTTATCACCGCCGGCACGGACAAGCTACTCTCGACTATCAAGAGCCGTGTGCAATATATCGCTATGTCGCGTTTTACCACCGAAGAGATAGACTCCTACCTTGTAGGCAATTATCCCACGATAGCCGCGCTTAAAAGGTCTGACCCTGAAAAGTATAGGGGTATCCTTGTGGGGGCGGACGGTAGAATAGGTCGGGCTATCACCCTCGCAGAGCCAAAGGCCTCAGCGGAGCTTGAAGGCTGGCGAGATAGCATCATCTCCTTTATTAAATCCATAAGGCCCAAGGTGCCCTATGGCGAACTGCATAAGGTTATCCTCTCTCTTCCAAAGGACAGAGGCGAGCTTACAGAGATGCTCGAGGGTATAATCGTCGCCCTGCGCGACCTGTTGGCTATCAAGAGGTCTGTTGCCACAGAGCTGTTATTCTTTACAAGCAGGATAGAGGCAGAGGCAATTGCAAGGGAGATAACCCTGCAGAGGCTTTTGAAAATCTATGACATTATTATAGAAACCCAGCGTGAATGCCTAAAAAACGCGAATAATTCGCTCCTAATTACCAATATGGGGCTAAAAATAAAATTAGCATAAAGAACAGGAATAAAAAATGCAAGAAAAAAAACATACAAACAAAGCACCCGAGGCCACCGAGGTAGCCAAGGAAGAGCTCGCTCCCGATACCCCCGTTGTGGTAGTGGGTGTCAACTTCCGTGAGGCGGGAAAAATATACTACTTCTCCCCCGGTGAAAACGAGCTCTCGCTTGGCGACAGGGTTATAGTAGACACCAGCCGAGGCGTGGAAATCGGAACTGTAAAAATCGCAAACAAGACGGTTACAGCAAGCGAGGTTGTCCAACCCCTTAAGAAGATAATCAGGGTTGCCACCGCCGAGGATATCGAGAGAGATATGCGCAACCACGAGCTTGAGATGGATGCCGCCCTTATTTGTAAAAAGAAGATTGCCGCCCACGGTCTTGAGATGAGCCTGGTGGCTGTCGAATACACCTTTGACAACTCGAAGCTTATTTTCTACTTCACCTGCGAGTCGCGTGTAGACTTCCGCGAGCTGGTAAAGGACCTTGCCGGCACCTTCCGTACAAGGATAGAGCTTCGCCAAATAGGTATTCGCGACGAGGCAAAGATGATGGGTGGCCTTGGAATTTGTGGAAGAAAATACTGCTGTGCAGGATTTCTCACCGACTTTGTCCAGGTGTCGATAAAGATGGCAAAGGAGCAGAACTTCTCGCTCAACTCGGCAAAGGTGTCGGGTGCCTGCGGTCGTCTTATGTGTTGCCTCCGCTACGAGCACGAGACCTACGATGAAGCGCTTAAAAAAACTCCTCCCATTGGCTCTATTGTCCACACACAGGACGGCGAGGGTGTTGTCACCGAGATAAAGCCGCTTGTTGGCGAGGTCAGAGTAAAGCTCTCGGGCAACGATAAGGATGCCCCCAAGTTCTACAAGTGTAGCGAAATCAAGGTTATTAAGATTTCTAAAAAGGCAAAGGCAGAGGAAAACGAAGAGGATATAATAGAGGAATAACTGCTATTTTAACAAATATACCCCTCTTTTATTTGGCAAATTGTAGAAACTTTTCGCTAAACAATAATTTTTTCGAAAAACTCTTGATTTTTTCGATATATGTGCTAAAATAGAATTAATCTTAATACGGAGGTATTTACAATGGCTTTCAAGATTTCTGATGATTGCATCTCCTGTGGTGCTTGTGCAGAAGGTTGCCCCGTTAGCTGCATTTCCGAGGGCGATGACAAGTACGTTATCAACGCTGAAGAGTGCATTTCCTGCGGCGCTTGTGCAGATGCTTGCCCCGTTGGTGCACCCGCCGAAGAATAATTTATTCTTAAGCTATACCGCTCGTCTTGCTTATAGCATGACAGTAAAAGGAGCAGACGACAGTTCTGTTCCTTTTCCTTTTATATCGGTTTGTTGTTTTTGCTT
>JAZSMN010000002.1:0-1639 GCA_045535925.1 Eubacteriales bacterium | reverse complement strand
ATAAAGGTGTTTTTGCATCTCCACGAAGGGTAGAATTATTGCATTCCCTTTGCAAAGCAAAAATAAATAGAGAAAACAATAAGCCCTCTGACGAGGGCTTTTTGGGAATACTTGTAAACAATAGTTTGCTTTTTATCCGTGGTTGTTGCTATGATAAACAGAGGTTTAAGTGAAATAATTTAACACGCCCCCGTGCCTCGGAAAAAATCATGCAAAATAGGGCGCAACCCAACCGAAGACATTGATAAGAATAATTACAACACTGCTTAGCAGTCCACCGAGCTTTACAGGCAACTCACTCTCGTCATCAAACCAAATAAGACCGCAGTTTACCACCGCTATGCCTATTATGCAAGAGGGGGCGCTAATCTGCCACAAGGGATTTATAAAGGTTACAACGGTAAGGATAACCTGTAAAACCGCGCCGACAATAACGATAAACTTACCTCCGTCCATAAAGAGGTCGAAGGAGAATACCTCGCTATTCATAAAGTCGGCATTTGAAAATCCGACAAATCTCTTACCCGCATAGGCATAGGCCACTGCAAAAATCAGACCGGCGGTAAACATTACGCCGTACTCATCAAAGTACACACCGGTAAGGTGCATGGTGTATAGCAGTATAAGAGCAGAAACAATAATACTAATCGCAGAAATAGCGTCACCATCCTCACCTGCGGCAGATATTAACGAGGAAACCAGTGTTCCTGCAACAATAATTAACGCAAAAACATAGGAATATTCTGTGTCGTCCATACCCGCCATAAACATAGATAAAGCGGAGATAATGTTGCCGCCTATGGCGATTACGTAGGATGCCTTCTCGACAAATGCCTCGGATATGTTGGAGGTGGCAAACTCGTCAAGGAGTCTGCGGTTGATAGCAGTAGCAACAAGCACGCTTGCGATAGACAGAGCAAAGTAACTTTCCTGCTCTTCGACAAACAAGCTGGTCATCGAGAGCGCCATAAAGATATAAGCAGGAACATACAAGAAGGGGAAGTACCACTCCTCGTCCATTTCACCATTAGCTCCCTGTTGCCACAGGCAAAGTCCCACCATAACAGCGGCGGCGGCCAGGACGCAAATCCAGGTTATCACATTATCCTGACAGTATGCCACAATACAGAAAGCGCTAATTGCTGTAACAATAGAGGTGATAGCAGAGGAAAGGTCGTCGCCCTGCAAATTACGGATAGATATCTCGGGAATTCCTGAAATAAACGTGGCAACTATGCCGCAAAGGGCGGTAATGACGGCGGCGGAAAGTATGCCAACCGCGAAGAACATTACTAAAATGGCTATGGTGTTGACTATGGGAAGGATTATAAACGCATGACTGTTGTACCACTTGTACCAGTCGGGACAGTTAGAATATTTAAGTCCGATAGCCCCTCTCTCTGCCGCAAAGCCGGCGAGTATAAGCAGCGCTCCACCGACCGACAGACCGAGCAGCCACCGGTAACCCTCGGGAAATAGGACTCCCGACAAAACAGTGCCCACAATCAACAGCGCCTCGATAATCAAAACGACTATCATCCAAGCATTTAGCGCCATATCCGACTTATACCTGGGTGTAGGCTTGGGAGTAGGTCTTGGAGGTGTGTATGTAGGTCTGGGTGTGGGGGGTGTATATGTA
>JAZSMN010000101.1:0-5210 GCA_045535925.1 Eubacteriales bacterium | reverse complement strand
CCGCTTGGCCTCCGACTTCAATAACTTTTTTTACATTGCTCGCCTTGTTCATCGGTTCAAGCAGCGACTTTTGGTCGCACTTTTGCGAACAGGTCGAGCAATTGTGTGAACATTCTGCCATTGTTTATATCTCCGTTTTTTAATTATAGTGTATCAAATTTAAGTTTGTTATCCGATGCGGATATGCCTATTGCGCTAACTGCACGAGGGAAGGAGTCGATAAGGATATTTGCTATCTCGTCCTCGACATTCTTCTCGATATACCTTCTCATATTTCTCGCGCCATACTTTTCGCTAAAGGATTCTTTAGCAATATGAAGAAGAACGGAGTCGGTATATGTGAGGGCAATTCCCTTCTCTACAAGGTGGTCCTTTAGCTTTCCAAGCATAATGCCAGCAATTCTGCCGAAGTCCTCGATGTTAAGGTGACGGAAGGTAATTATCTCGTCAATCCTGTTCATAAACTCGGGGCGGAGGAACTTGGAAAGAGCCTTGTCAACCCTATCCTCGCTCTGTGCCTCGCGGTTACTTGTAAAGCCAGATACAGAGCTGGAGCGCTCGCTACCCGCGTTGGTAGTCATTATTATAATAGTGTTAGAGAAGTTTATTTCCCTGCCCTGTGCGTCGGTAACCTTGCCGTCATCAAGAATCTGTAAAAGCACATTGAGTACATCAGGGTGTGCCTTTTCTATCTCGTCGAAGAGGACAACCGAGTAGGGTCTTCTTCTAATCTTCTCGGTCAGCTGTCCCGCCTCATCATAACCAACATAGCCGGGGGGAGAGCCGATAATTCTCGACACCGAATGCTTTTCCATAAACTCGGACATATCAAGTCTTATAAGCGACTCGGGTTGCTTGAACAAGTCCTCGGCAAGAACCTTTACAAGCTCGGTCTTACCCACACCTGTAGGTCCTGCAAATATCATAGAAACAGGGTTCGTGCGATAGGAAACACCCGCCCTCTTTCTCTTAACCGCTCTTACAACCGCCGTAACGGCCTGTTCCTGGCCTATAATACGAGAGGAAATTCTGTCATATAGCCCTGTGAGGTTATCGAGGTCACCCACACTAAGCTCGGTTGCGGGAATACCCGTCCAAATCTCAACCACACGCAACAGGTCGGAAATCGTCACATTAAGCGAAGAAACCACCTTTTCAAGTTCTTCCTGTCTTGTCTGTATACGGAGAACCTCGGATCTAATATCAGCGAGCTTTTTGTAGTTTTCCTCGGTCTGCTCCTCTTGTTTTTGCAGCTTGTTTAGAAGCTCATTCATCTCTGTGTCAAGAGAGGTGAGTCTTTTAGCATTTCTTCTATATTCGCCGAGTTCGAGGGAAGAAAGCGCCACCTTTGCAGAGGCCTCGTCGATAAGGTCAATTGCCTTGTCAGGAAGAAATCTGTCGGTAATGTATTTCTCGGACAGAATTGCTGCCGCGCGTGCCACATCATCGGTAATATTTAAGCCGTGGAATGACTCGTAATACTTCTTTATGCCCTTGATAATCTCAACGGTCTCGTCAACCGAGGGCTCATCTACCTTTACAGGCTGGAATCTACGCTCAAGAGCGCTATCCTTTTCGATATGCTTGCGATATTCCTTTAATGTGGTTGCGCCGATGACCCTGATTTCGCCCCTTGAGAGCGCGGGTTTGAGCAGGTTAGCGGCACTCATACTACCGTCAGAGGTCTCACCCGCTCCTGCGATATTGTGCACCTCGTCAATCATAAGGATGATATTGCCCGCCTTCTTAATTTCCTTAAGAAGTGCGAGTATTCTCGACTCAAACTGACCACGGAACTGTGTTCCAGCAACAAGCGAGGTCAAATCCAGCATCCAAATCTCGTGATTTTGGAGCGCCTCGGGTACATTTCCCTCGACT
Source organism: Eubacteriales bacterium (assembly GCA_045535925.1). Lineage (GTDB taxonomy): Bacteria > Bacillota > Clostridia > Oscillospirales > CAG-272 > UBA1740. Next base: position 3,332 of record JAZSMN010000101.1, on the reverse strand, counting down.
ATTCTCTTGGCAAGTGCCTCGGCTATGGCGGTTTTACCAACACCGGGCTCGCCTATAAGACAAGGGTTGTTCTTTTGCCTACGGCAAAGGATTTGGATAATTCTGTCTATTTCTCTATCACGGCCTATAAGGTCGTCAATTTGGCCGTCTATGGCTTTTTGGTTAAGATTTACGCAATAGGTCGAGAGGTTTTTTCGTTCATCCGACTTTCCTGCGCCCTCTTTGCCTGTATTTTTCTGTTGGCCGTGGGCATTTTCTCTGCCACCCATACCAAAAATCTCCGAGAGGTTGAGAGTGGGAGTTTTACCATCTGCGCCCTCGCTCTCATCACCAAGAAACTCTGGCAAATTGCTCTCTACCTCGGTAAGCATCGCCTCGATGTCACCCTCGTCTACACCCATACGCTTTAGAATATCATTTAAAGGCTTAATCCCCATTTCGTTTGCACAAACGAGGCAAAGCCCCTCGTTGATATTCTTTCCGTTTTCAAATCGAGTGATAAAGACCATAGCGGGACGCTTTTGGCACTTTGCACATCTTTGTAAATTCATCTATACACCTACTAAAAATTAAAAACTTAATAACAAATCAAGAGGACTAAAGGATTTTAGGAAATTATAAACCCAGCCTCCCGTAAACTCCTGTACCCACGCGGCCTCGGCCACAGTGGGAATAGCGATAACTGTATCAAAGACAGAGGCAAGCAGCCATACTATCATAAAGGATAGCACAAGAGTCAGGATACAGCCCAAAATTCTGTTTATAACACCAACAACACCGTGGTCGACAATAGCATTTATAATTGCAATAACAAGGCTTAAAACAAGGCTTGATGCGATATAAAGAATAATAAATGCAATGATAACAGAAATTACACCCACAACAGGGTCGGTTATTGAATTGATAACAGCATTAAGAACCGAAATGTCGGCATTTTCCGCATTGCTTGCCACTTCATTAATATTTATACCACAAAGACCGGCGGCAATTCTAATCAACATCGGCAAGCTTGAGCCCGCATTTTCTGCTGTTATTTCTGCATATCTTTCGTTTAGAAATTCGGCAAGCTGGTTAGAAACAGGAGTGAGTATCAAGGGCTTTATTACATTATCTCCAAGAGATGGAGATACACTAAAGGAAAATGCAAGAGAGGCAACCCATTTGATAGGCTTCGCCACTGTCTTTACAAAGCCTTTTACAGCACCAATTATCGCGCCTGTAATTAGCAAAGCAACAAGTATGATATCAACAATGATATTTGCCATACTACCTCCTATAATATTTTACTGTTTGTACAATGATTAGTAATTATACAACAAAGTTTTTTATATGTCAACAAGGTTACAGATTATTTTAGCACTACTCCGGAGTCACCAAACTTGCCCTTGAGCCTTGCGATAACCGAATCCTGGGGGTTAATGCTTACGCCCTTCATAAGAGAATACTTTGATGTGGTTACATCATAGAGGACCACCTTCGCATCTCCCCTGTTTAACTGCGCTATGCGATGAATGACATTTATTCTTTCATCGTTTAGGCCATTTACCTTGATAAACAATCGCCTTTCGCTAGGCTTGTCCATAGCGGATGCGGGAGTAACGGCGGGGGTAGGAGTCGATGCAATAAAATTATCGTTAGAAATTATGGGCTTTATATCGCTCAAGAGTATCTTTGGCTCTTCCTCGTCCTCTGCAGATATGTTTCCTACAATATACACCGCGTTATCGACCTGGATATCCGAAGAAAAACGTTCATATTGCTTGGCAAACACAATGACCTCAATTTCACTGTATCTGTCCTCGACGGTGATAAATGCCATAACAGAGCCGTTTTTGGTATTTTTGGTCTTTTTCGATGTTATGATACCCGCAATTTTAACTGTCGACTTGTCTTTATGCTTGGGGTTTATATTTGCGGATTCGGGGGACAAATCTTCGATGATATCCGATATAGCATCGGGCTTTAGCTCCGCCAAATGCATTGAATAATCATCTATAATATGCCCGGAGAAATACATACCAGAGCTTTCCTTTTCAAGAAGGAGAAGTTCTTTTAGCGAAAATTCCTCGACATCGGGGTACTTATACCCTGCATTATCAATGCCTATACTCATATCGCCAGCCATCGAGAAGAAATCCAATTGTCCACGGACATTTGTCCTGCGCTTGTTCTGTGCGCTTTCCAAAATCTCCTCATAGCAGAGAAGCAAAGAGCGGCGAGTGACACCTAAAGAATCGAAAATGCCACACTTTATCATAGATTCAAGCGTGCGCTTGTTTATATTGGACTCGGCAAGTCTCTCGACATAGTTGTCAAAGGAGGTAAACTTACCCTCTTTGCGGATTTTAACCGTTGCGTCAACTATGATGCTACCCACATTTTTGATAGCGAGAAGCCCGAAACGAATAGAACCATTTGAAACAGTAAAGTTAGACTCGCTCTCGTTTATATCGGGGGGCAGGACGCTGACACCGAACTTTGCCGCATCATCGATATAAGTCTTAAGTTTCTTTTGGTTATCAAGAACGCTTGAGAGGAGTGCTGCAAAATATTCAGCAGGATAATGAGCCTTCAAATATGCGGTACGATAAGAAGTAACACCATAAACTGTGGCGTGGCTCTTGTTAAACGCATACTTTGCAAAGCCAACCATTTCGTCAAAAATCTCGCTTGCCGCATCATCGGGGACACCGTTTTTCTTGCACCCGTCAAGGAATGCCTGGCGTTCTGCCTGCATTGCAGACTCCTTTTTCTTGGACATAGCTCTTCTAACTATATCTGCACGGGCATAGGAATAGCCTGCAAGCTTGCGGCATATCTGCATTACCTGCTCTTGGTACACAATACAACCATAGGTTACGTCCAAAATTTCGCTCAAGGCATCGATTTTATACTCGATTCGCTCCTTACCGTGCTTGCGCGCTATGAACTTATCAATAGAGTCCATAGGGCCCGGACGGAAGAGTGCGATACAAGCTATAATATCCTCAAAGCAGGTGGGCGAAAGACGAGAAAGCACCGCCTTCATTCCTCCCGACTCGAGCTGGAATACACCGTCCGAGCGAGAATCTGCCAAGAGCTTAAAGGTTTTTTGGTCATCAAAGGGGACTTTTGAAATATCAAAATCAGGGATTCGACGGCGAATAAGCGCCTCTGCCTCGTGGACAACCGTAATATAGCGAAGTCCCAAGAAATCGAACTTGACAAGACCCAAGGATGCCGCTGTGTTCATATCAAACTGTACAACAACGTTGGACTCGTTGCCTGAAAGGGGCACATATTCCCAGGTGGGAAGACGGGTTATAACAACACCTGCGGCGTGGGTAGAGGCG
>JAZSMN010000127.1:0-5943 GCA_045535925.1 Eubacteriales bacterium | reverse complement strand
TTATATATCCGCCGTTTTTGAGAAGCCCCACCGCGCGCGAGACACTCGGCTTTGAGAAGCCCATATGCTCGCATATATCGATCGAGCGCACGTTGGCGTTCTCCTCGGTGAGTATATATATTGTTTCGAGATACATCTCGCCTGATTCTTGTAGGTGCATTGTTTTTTCTCATCTTTCCTGGTAATCTTTGTTCTACCTATATATAATATATCATATAAAAATAGAAAAATCAAGCATATTATTCCCCCTCTTGCCACACACAGGGCAAAATAAACAAACAGCAAGAAAAAAACAAACATAAGGAAGAAAAATATCACAAAGTTTACAATTTTTTGGATAAAAAGGCTAAACCCTCTTGACTTTTGCCCCCGAAAGTAGTATTATATAGTACGGTTAGCAGATGCTAACTGACAGAAATTTACGAGGTACAGTATGACATTACGTAACGCAGAAGAGGGCGTTTCCTATATCATCAAAGAGATAAATACCAACGACGAAGAACTGGATTCATTCCTGTTTTCGCTCGGGTGTTACAGTGGCGAGCCGATAACCGTTATCGCACACCGAAAAGGCGGGTCTACGGTTGCTATCAAGGACGCAAGATACAGTATAGACGTTCAGTTGGCAGAGGCCATAACAGTAGAAGAAAATTAACCCTCGGTTTATTTTTTGCCATTTGGTTAGCCTATGCTAACCGCGGCGAATAATCTTTATTTACAGAATTTTCAGGAGGACTTTAAATATGAGAATTGCACTCGCGGGCAATCCCAACAGTGGAAAGACCACGATGTATAATGCTCTTACCGGCAGCAACGAGCGCGTCGGCAACTGGGCGGGTGTTACCGTCGATAAAAAAGAGCATCCTATCAAAAATGCATATTGCTCGGGCGTGGAGGGGTTGATAGCGGTCGACCTGCCCGGTGCATATTCGATGTCCCCCTTCACACAGGAGGAGAGCATCACCTCATCCTATATAAAAAATGAAAAGCTTGACGCTATTATTAACATAGTCGATTCCACCAACTTAAGCCGTAGCCTCTTTTTCACCACACAGCTCCTCGAGCTTGGTGTTCCCGTGGTCGTAGCCCTCAACAAGGCCGACTCCAACAATAAAAAGGGCAATGCCATAGATATAGCAAAGCTCTCCAAGCTGCTTCGCTGCCCCGTGGTCGAGACTGTATCCACTGCGGCAAAGGGTATGGAGGCTGTGGTAAAGGCGGCTCTCTCGGTTATCGGCAACAGCCAGCAGGCACCCTACACCGACGGCGAAATTGACCTCTCTGACAAGGAGCAGGTCTTGGCCGCAGACAAGCGCCGCTTTGACTTTGTAAATAAAATAGTAGCACAGGTAGAAAAAAGAAAGACCTTCTCCGCAGAGAAAAACTTCCAGGACAAAATAGACGATTTTCTTACTAACAAGTGGCTCGGTCTTCCCATATTTGCCTGTGTTATGTTCCTGGTTTTCTGGCTCTCCCAGTCCGGCCCCACTGTTTGGTTTGCCGATTGGCTTGTCGGCCTGCTTGAGATGGGACAGGAGGCGGTCGCCTCTCTTATAGGCACGGACAGCATCTGGGCATCCATTCTTGTGGACGGAATTATAGGCGGCTTTATCGCCATAGTCGGCTTCTTGCCCCTTGTTATGGTAATGTACTTCCTTATCGCCCTCCTTGAGGACTGCGGATATATGGCACGCGCCACCGTTGTCCTTGACCCGATTTTCAAGAGAGTGGGACTTTCCGGCAGGTCGGTTATCCCCTTTGTTATCGGCACAGGCTGTGCTATCCCCGGCGTAATGGCTTGCCGCACTATCCGTAACGAGCGCGAGCGTATGGCGACCGCTATGCTGGCACCCTTTATGCCCTGTGGAGCGAAGCTCCCTGTTATCGCCCTGTTTTCGGGCGTGTTCTTTGGTGACTCTCCTGTGGTTGGTACACTTATGTACTTTGCGGGAATTTTGATAATTCTCCTTGGCGCCACCCTTATAAATCTTATCACGGGTCACAAGGGACGCAAATCCTTCTTTATTATCGAACAACCCGAATACAAGGCTCCAAGCCTCCTTCGTGCCCTTGTTTCTATGTTCCAGCGCGGCTGGTCCTACATAGTAAAGGCGGGTACTATTATCCTTGTATGTAACTTCGTAATTCACATAATGCAAAACTTCGACTGGGCCTTCCAGTTGGTAGAAGAGGGGGCAGAGAACAGCTCTATACTTGCTACAATTGCCATCCCCTTTGCTTACATATTCGCCCCTGTGGTCGGCTATGTTTCCTGGCAGTTGGCGGCCGCAACCATAACAGGCTTTATCGCCAAGGAAAATGTGGTTGCAACTCTGGCGGTTTGCTTTGGTATAACCAACCTAATCAATGTTGACGAGCTCGCCATAGAGGGCGGAGCCGAGCTTTCAGAGATTGCAAATGCCTTTGGTATGGGTAGCGGCGGACCTATGACGGCGATTGTTGCGCTTGCCTTCTTGATGCTAAACCTGTTTACTCCCCCCTGCTTTGCCGCTATCGGTGCTATGAACTCCGAGATAAACAACAAAAAGTGGTTCTTCGCAGGTATAGGACTCCAGTTCTCTATGGGTTATAGTGTGGCTTTCCTCGTAAACTTCTTTGGCACACTCTTCACAGGCTCGGGCTTTGCAAACGCTTGGACCCCCATAGTAGGTTGGATAGTCTTTGGCATAATTGCCACTATTTACACCATCCTTATTGTTAAGAAACAGCGCGAAATCAAGATAGCCGAACATCAGCGCGCGGCAGAAAGGGTGGGCGCATAATGAACCCTATTGATATAGTAATAATAGTAGTCATAGCCCTGATTATTGGCGGTGCTGTAGCCTATATTGTCAAGTCCAAAAAGGACGGTAAGGGCTGTATAGGTTGCCCCGGCGCGTCTAAGTGTGGCGGACATTGTGGCTCTTGCCCTGCAAACTCCAAGGCGGACGACGGCCAGGATAAATAATTTTAAGATTTAAGCCAAAAGCAAAACGCAGACGAGGAGCATTTCGTCTGCGTTTTTTATATCTACGTGTAGGGTCTATGCCTTTTGCTTGAGGTCGCGCCTTTTTGCTTGAGGCCAAAAAGCTCCTTATTTACAAAACTCGGTGATATAGCTGTCTATCGCCTCGGCAACAATTTTCACCGCATCCGCGCGGGGGAGAACCTCGTTTACGGCGGTCTCCTTGCCCTCAAGGTTTTTGTATACCGAGAAGAAGTGGCGCATCTCGGCAAAGAGGTGGGCGGGCAGCTGGTCTATGTCGGTATATCGATTGTAGTTGGGGTCGCCAAAGGGGATGGCAATAATCTTCTCGTCGCGTCGGCCGTTGTCTATCATCGAGATGACACCTATGGGGTAGGCGCGCACCAGGGTCATGGGCTCGATGGGCTCGGCGCAGATAAGCAAAACATCGAGGGGGTCCTTGTCATCGCCGTAGGTCCTGGGTATAAAGCCATAATTCGCGGGGTAGTGTGTCGAGGTGTAAAGTATTCTGTCTAAGAGCAGATAGCCTGTCTCCTTGTCCAGCTCGTACTTTTTCTTGCTACCCTTGGTTATTTCTACCACGCACATAAAGTCGTCGGGAGTTATTCTTTTAGGTGAAATATCGTGCCAAATATTAGACATTTTAAATCCCCCTTTTTTATAAATTATACCTTTATTTTTATCCTTTGTCAAGAAAATTTTGACCCTATTTCCTGAATAATTTTTGATAGTTAGAAAAAACTCTTGAAAAGAGGACAAAATAATGCTATACTTATAATGCATAATTTGTAGACTAACGGAGAAGCAAATGATAGACCTGAACGAACTGATTCGTAACCATATATTATGGGCGGCTGCTTTTTCTTGGCTTGTATCCCAACTTCTTAAGGTGATTATTAACATTATCGTGCAAAAGAAGTTTGTCCTTGAGAGGCTTTGGGGCGACGGCGGAATGCCCAGCGGCCACTCTGCTACTGTAACGGCACTTGCTGGAATGTGCGGTTGGTGCTATGGCTTTGATAGTGCATATTTTGCTATCGCGGCAATACTTATGATAATAGTAACTCACGATGCCAGCGGTGTAAGACGCGAGGCGGGAAAGCACGCTGTATCCATTAAGCTTATCGCCGAGGTGCTCAACCATATTAGCCCCGACGAGGACGAGGACATTCGCACCGAAAAACTGAAAGAAATGGTCGGCCACACCCCCTTGCAGGTATTCTTTGGTATTGTTATCGGCATACTTATGACTATTGTCTATTGCTTGATAACAGGTGTGGACTACTGTGCTATGGTGTAAACGGGATATAAAACACTTTAGGGCTCACCGAAAAGGTGAGCCTTGCTTATAAGGAGAGAATATGTACGACGATTTGACACTCGTGGATATAAAAAAGATGGAAGAGGAAATCAGGTACCGCAGGGTAGAGCTCGCCCCCAAGCTTATGGCAGAGGTAAGTCGTACCCGTGAGTTTGGTGACCTGTCCGAAAACGCAGAGTACAAGGAGGCAAAGCGCGAGAAAAGGCGCAACGAGGCGCGAATCCGCTATCTTGAGGCGATGATACGCACCGCCAACATCGTTGAGCCCCACAGCGAGGACGGTCGCATAGGCCTCTTCGACCACATACTTATCTACAACGAGAAGATGGGCAAGGAGAGAGAAATTCAGTTAGTTACCACTCTTCGCCAGGATGCCACCCAAGGCTATATAAGCAAGGAGTCGCCCCTCGGTCAGGCTCTTATGGGGCACAAGGAGGGAGACAGAATTTTGGTCGAGGTCAGCGACCGAATGTCCTACTATGTCAGGGTATTAAGGGTGACAAAGGGCGAGGACAACGAGGGACTGCCAATAAGCGGATATTGATTGTATCGCGTGGCGGTTTTTGACATAAGATATAAGGAGCAAAGCTGGTGGGCGGCGGACAAAAAGCCACATGGGCCTACCCGTGTTAAATAAATAGGAGAAAAATATGGCAGAATTAGAGCTTTCGGTTTTAAATGATATGCTGGTTAACCGACCCTGCGCTACGGTAGAAGAGTCGGAGGCGGGATATAAAAAACGTGTGGAGGGGATAGCCGAGCACATAGTTTCCCACCCGTCTATAAGGATACTCCTGCTCGCTGGTCCCTCCGGCTCTGGCAAGACCACTACCGCAAACCTGATAAAGGATGCTATAATCGGTAGGGGCAAGGAGTGTATCGTGGTATCCCTCGATGACTTCTATCGTGATAGCACCGACCCCACCTACCCAAGGACAGCGAGCGGAGAGAGGGACTTCGAATGCCCCGATGCTTTGCATCTTGACGAGATAAGCGACACCCTGTGTGCCATAGCCGACGGCAGAGAGTTCTCTCTTCCTAAATACGACTTTAAGGTGGCAGGTCGCACCGAAACCCGCAGGCACGCACCGATGAGCGATGGCTGTGTCATAGTCGAGGGCCTTCACGCGATGAACCCTCGCATTTATTCCTGCCTTGACAAGAGCCGTGTGTTGAAGCTCTTTGTCAGTGTTTCCACAAATATAAATGCGGATGAAAAGAGGATTCTCTCTGGCAGAAAGCTTCGCTTCTTGCGTAGAATGACCAGGGATAGTATATATCGCGCCGCCGATGCCGAGCGCACCCTGTCTATGTGGGAGAGAGTCCTCGCCGCCGAGGACGTGTACCTCTATCCCTACAAGGAGGATGCGGATATAGCCTTTGACACCTTCCACCCCTTTGAGGTCGGTGTAATGAAGAAATATGCCGAGAGGCTTATCTGTCCAGAGCTGGCAAAGAAGAGCGAATATGCCGCCACCATCCTATCTGCTATCAGGCGGATAGCCCCCCTTGATGAGAGCCTTATCCCCGAGAGCTCGCTTATCAAGGAGTTTATCCCCGGTGGAATATACGAACAACTTTATTAACAGCCACAAAATATCTAAAACATAAGGCGAAAAGTCAAAAAAGAAAATAA
>JAZSMN010000001.1:0-2041 GCA_045535925.1 Eubacteriales bacterium | reverse complement strand
GGATACCTCTTCTCCATCTCCGCCAAGATACCCGGCTCAGTAACTACGATAAAGGTATCGCAGTCGCTCTCTCCGCAGTAGGATAGAATACCCGCCGTAGAGCCGCAATAATCGGCCAAATCAGCCACCTCTCCCCTACATTCAGGGTGGACAACCACCTTTGCCTCAGGATGCGATTTTTTAAGCTCTAAAATACCATTTTTTGAGAATTTTTCGTGGACATGGCAAGCGCCGTTCCACAAAATCATATTCTCGCGCCCTGTAATCTTCTTGATATAGGAGCCGAGATTTTTATCGGGAGCAAAGATTATCGGTTGCTCGCGCGGGATGGACTCTACCACCTGCAAGGCGTTTGACGAGGTGCAGCATATATCGGTAAGAGCCTTCACGCCTACCGTTGTATTCACATACGACACAACGAGAGCTTCGGGGTGTTGCGCCTTAAACTTCGCAAACTCCTCGGCATTGCACGACTCGGCAAGCGAGCAGGTTGCCTCAGGGTTAGGAATAAGCACCTTCTTCTCGGGCGAGAGGACCTTTGCCGTTTCGCCCATAAAGTGAACTCCGGCAAAGAAGATAGTTTTAGCCTCTATATCGCGCGCCTTGACCGACAACGCCAACGAGTCGCCCAAAAAGTCCGCCACCTGTTGCACCTCTGGGCGAGTATAGTAGTGCGCCAAAATTACAACGCCTTTCTCGCGCTTCAACTCTTCGATTCTTTCTATTTTGCTTTTCATATTTTTAGGGGTTGTTAGAGGCTTTTAGGGGTTATTAGGGGTTATTAGGATAGACTTATAATTACACTAACTACCCCTAATATCCGCTAATTTCCCTTAATAACCGCTATTTATTATCTTCACTCTTTTTATTACGGCGGAGTCGAGATAATTTCTCTCTAATACCGCCCTCCTTTTCAAACTTCTCTACCACTTTTTCTATAAATCTATAAAGTAGATAATCGGTTTGATGAATAAGTATTATAACTATGTTTGCTATTGTTTCATCGCTACGAGTTGCCACTATATCCATCCAAAACTTCGAATCATCGTGTTCTTTCCCTAACTGTTGAGCCTTTTTGAATTTTTCGGAATCTTCACTCCATTGCTCCAAGTTGCGTGTACGCAAATAGTCCTCATAGTCTGCCAACAGCTCTTTAAGACTGCTTTTAGCAACTCCCAACAATTTTATCTCTGTTTCAATCGATGTAACCGATGCTGCATAACCCTCTATAATGTTTTGCTTACCCGATCGGGCAGCCTGCACCATTTGGTCGATAGTTCGGTCTGATGGCTTGAAAAATTTATTTGCAAAGAGGTAGGTTATATCGTATATCGTCTCCGCCTTACAATAACAAAGCAGATCGCGATAATTTCCTGTGCGCTTTACAACAAACTTCTCCATTTCTCCTGTTATATCTTTTGTAAAACTTCCTTGCCATTAATAGCCTTTAATAACCTCTTTAACTCTCCGCAAAATTAAATATTAAAAGTTAAAAGTGCAAAGGTTTTGACAAGAAGATTATAGTGGTTATTAAGGGAATTATTAGAGATTATTAGTGCTATTTTATTTCCCCCTAATATCCGCTAATTACCCTTAATAACCGCTAATCCCCACTATTTTTTTGCTCAATCAAAAATAAATTACTAATTTTGCGTTGCAGTCCGCTGGGTTGCAGACATATATTTGATGAAAGTGTATTAGTTTTACACCCCTTTTAGAAATCTGGAAAATTTCATTGCTCGGGGAAAAACAATCACACTCGTCACCTTGTATTGGATATTCTATTGTAGGGGTATACTCTTTGTTCCTCGCACCAATACGGGTGTGGGGTATTGTTTATTTGAGCAAGGGTATTCCAGAACCTCTAAAAGGATAAACGAAATCAACCTCACACTTTCTTATTTTATAATAACCGCACATTCGGGGTTGGTGGGCAACCAAAAACTTAAATTATTATGAAAAAAGCATTACTTATCGTGTGCGCAGTTGTCTGCTCTGTATTATATGTGGCAGCACAACAGTATCAAGATGTAGTTTATCT
>JAZSMN010000124.1:0-3470 GCA_045535925.1 Eubacteriales bacterium | reverse complement strand
TTATATCACTACATGGGTATTTTGTCAATCACAAAATAATTTATTTACAAAATTTAAGCATTTTCTCCAAAAAATTAGAAAAAATTCTGTAAATAGTATTGTAAAAAAAGAAAAGTTATTGTATAATTATGCTTGCGATATTTTTTCGAGGGCAAAAAGCGAACATAAATTTTGTACAGGTTTGCTGCCCTGCCATTAGGAAGGAACAGTGAAATGAAAGAATTCAGAACAATCGGCGTACTTACCTCCGGCGGCGACGCGCCCGGTATGAATGCGGCTGCAAGAGCAGTTGTGCGTACAGCCCTTGCCAGAGGAGTTGAGGTCTATGGCATCTACCGCGGATACTCAGGACTTATTGACGGTGATATCCGTAAATTGGGACCCAGAGACGTCTCTAATATAGTTAACAAGGGAGGAACATTCCTCTATTCGGACCGTTGCCTCGAGTTTAAGACCCCCGAGGGCATGGCTAAGGCTGTTGCGACCTGCAAGAGGCTTGGCATTGACGGTATTGTAGCGATAGGCGGCGACGGAACATTCCGAGGCGCTACCGACCTTACCAACCACGGTATTCCCTGCATCGGTATTCCCGCTACAATTGACAATGATATAACCTCCACCGATAACACAATAGGCTTTGACACAGCTATGAACACAGTCATTGAGCTTGTAGACAAGCTGAGAGACACCTGCGAATCTCACGCAAGATGTAATGTTGTTGAGGTTATGGGCCGCGGTGCCGGTGACATTGCTCTTAACACCGCTATAGCATCGGGCGCTACCGCAGTTGTTGTCCCCGAGTTCCCCTACGACGACAATTCCATATGCAAAAGAATTAAAAAGGGCCGCGAAATGGGTAAGCGTAACTTTATCGTTATTGTTTCCGAGGGTGTTGGCAGCGAGTACGGTCCTGCACTTGCTAAAAAGATTGAGGCTGAGAGCGGTGTTGAAACAAAATTTGCCCGCCTTGCTCATATTGTAAGAGGAGGAAATCCTACACTTGTTGACCGTGTATTCGCATCAAGACTCGGCGTGTTTGCCGCAGAGGCGCTTCTTCGCGGTGAATCAAATGTTGTTGTATGCGAACGCGCAGGCGAGCTTGTTACCCTTGATATCAATTTTGCTCTCACTATGGATAATATGTATAAAAATACATTAAAGCCCGGTCAGCTTGATAAGTTCAACGAAGAAGAGATTGCGGCTATGAAGACTCGTATAGATGACAGAATTCATAATCTTATGCAGCTTTACACCGTCGAAAACAAAATAAACATCTAACCAAAACAAAAAACCGCCTGTTTTGCAACTTTTTGTTTGCATTTTAGGTGGTTTTTATATCTATTTGAACATATATGAAAGGTAATGCGATTTCTCGCATCACCTTGTTTTTTGAGATTTCGTACATTCCTAATGGCAAATCGCTTCGGAATAGGTGGTATCTTTCATGCCAGGAGTGCCGCCGGTAACCTTTTGATTGTTAACATAGTATACAACTACGGTGTTGTATCTCGTACCGTATATATAAGACGAATTTGCAAGGTTTTTGTACAAGTCGCCGTGCTGATACCAAGGGCCTGTGTAGTTGAAGATGATTTCCAATCCGTACCTGTTGTTATACATGTAATCGAAGACATTGTAACCAATGTATCGTACGGTTGCGGGAATGGTTATACTCTGAAGATTTGCAGTGCTTGCGAAGGCTCCGTTGCCGATGGTCACAAGCCCGTCGTTAAGAGTAAGCTTAGTAAGACCACGGCAGCCATTAAATGCAAATGCAGAAATACTCTTAGTGTCGTCTCTTACAGTATACTCACCTGTTATGGTATTTTTTGCTTTGATCAAATGCTTACCTACATAAAGCACATTGCCCTCATCCCAATTGTCTGGATTGTTGTAATAAGCAGTGCCCTCAAAGGTTGCAAAAATATGATAAACTGTATCGGGAATATCAATTACGCTAAGTGATGAGCAGCCCGAGAATGCCGAAACAATTACCTTAGTACATGAAGGAATTTTAACCTCGGTAAGATTAGGCAGGTTGTAGAAGCCGCCTATTACATACATAGAATTGTGGAAGTTGATCTTTGTAATTGATGAACAACCGTCAAATAAATCATTATAAAGCTCGGTTATACGCTCGGGAACCGTAACCTCTGTTACAAGCTCTCCGTTACAGTAAAGCTCAGCGCCATAATGCAAAGGATTGCATACTCCCCAAGTGCCAATCTGCATATCGAACCAAGAGTCAAGGCTCTCGATATAAACCTTTTTAAGGTTCTCACAACCGGCAAAAGGACTATACTTGCCTGAGTAGCTGATGTCCGCCTCGATGCAGCTTATGCCGGAGGGAATTGTGATAGTTTCAAAGCTTGCCTTATAATTGCTGTATCTTGTAAAGTCGCGACCTATCGTCTTTACGGGAAGCCCCTTGTATGTTGCGGGAATTACTATGTTTTTGTCAGAGGTAGAACCTATTCTTACGACTATATAGTATGATTCTGTATTATCAATCTCAAAGACCATACCCTCGTTATAATAACCCTGTCCGCACACTGTACATACGCCGTCTTCAAAGCTGTGTCCTGCGGCAGAAACCGCGGTTTGCGCCTTGATGACCTGCTCGCACACGTCGCACTTGATACCCGCGGTAAGCCCGCTATCATAACAGGTAGGAGCTACAGCAGAAATTTCCACCTCGGTGTGGGGCTTAAGCCCTATAGTCTTTTGCGCGGTAAGTATTTCCCCGCAGGAGCCGCAATTTTCACCGTCGCTAAGTCCCTTTGAAGTACAAGTGGCAGCATAACCCTTAACCACTACTGGTATGTGATGCTTTGCTACAAGAGTATCACCGCACACGGTGCAGGTTTGGTCGGTGGTGCAGGTTTCTTCAGCGCCGGGGGTGTGTCCATTTGCGTCTATAATCTCACCCGGGGTAATAACCTCACTGCATTTTCCGCACTTTATTCCGTCGGTCATGCCGTCTTCGGTACAGGTTGCGGCATATCCCTTAACCACTTCAGGGGTATGGTGCTTTGCCACAAGAGTATCTCCGCACACGGTGCAGGTCTGGTCGGCAGTACAGGTTGCCTCGTCGCCGGGGTTGTGTCCCTTTGCGTCTATAACCTCCGAAGGAGTAATAACCTCGCTGCATTTTCCGCACTTTACTCCGTCGGTCATACCGTCTTCGGTACAGGTGGCGGCATAGCCCTTAACCGCTTCGGGGGTATGGTGCTTTGCCACAAGAGTTTCGCCGCACGCGGTGCAGGTCTGATCGGCAGTACAGGTTGCTTCTGCACCCGGAGTGTGACCCAGTGCTTCGCCATCGATTTCACCGCACTTCTCGCAGTGCTTTTCTGTTTTGCAGTCGGCATCTATCCATAAATGATCGCAAGGAGCCTCTGCTATAACGGAGTCGCATGACGACATAACCAAAATTAAGGTTAATACAGTCAAAATCAGAGAGAAAATGT
>JAZSMN010000093.1:0-4151 GCA_045535925.1 Eubacteriales bacterium | reverse complement strand
GGTAGCGACAGCGACCTTCCTATCGTAGAAAAGGGCATAGCCGTTCTTTCGGATTTTGGTGTACCCTTTGAGGTTCATGTTTATTCTGCTCACCGTACCCCAATCGAGTGTGCCGAGTTTGTAAAGGCGGCGGAGGAAAACGGCTTTGGCGCCATAATTTGTGCCGCTGGTATGGCGGCTCACCTTGCAGGCGCGGTTGCTGCAAACACAACTCTGCCTGTCATTGGTATTCCGATCTCCTCGAAGAACACAGGCGGTATGGATGCTCTTCTTGCTACCGTACAGATGCCCTCGGGCATTCCTGTTGCCACCGTGGCAATCGACGGTGCGGCAAATGCGGCATATTTAGCTATACAGATTCTCGCACTTTCGGACACCTCGCTTTCTGCAAAGCTTAAGGAAACTCGCAAAAAGGCTACCGAAAAGGTGCTCGAGAAAAACAGGGCTATCGAAGAGAAGTATTCGTAATTTTTATTTCAAAACTAAGCATAGTCGCAATTTGCGACAATAATTTGAGCTACATACATTATTAAACGGAGATATATATGGGAATTTTCGGAATTATTGGAGAGGAAAAGACCGACGTTGCATCCAGCGTCTATTATGGTCTTTATGCTTTACAGCACCGTGGACAGGAGAGCGCCGGTATAACCGTGAATGACGACGGTCTGTTTCACACGTATAAGGACACGGGACTTGTAAATGACGTGTTCACCCGTACGGCAATGGAACGCCTGGGACAGGGAAATATGGCTATCGGCCATTGCAGATACGGTACTTTGGGCACAAAGGGGCATATAAACTCCGAGCCTATCGTTGTAAATCACATAAAGGGACGGTTGGCTTTGGCAACCGACGGCAGACTTGTCAATGCAGATCTTCTGCGTCAGGAGCTCGAACTTGGCGGTATGATATTTCATACTGCATCTGATGCCGAGATTTTCTCCTGCGTTATTATCAAGGAGCGTCTTACTGCGCCGTCTATCGAGGAGGCTGTAAACCGTGCAATGCACAAGCTTCGTGGCGGTTACTGTATGCTCCTCATGTCCCCGAGAAAGATGATAGCGGTAAGAGATCCCAACGGCCTTCACCCCCTCTGCTATGGCAAGAGAGAGAACGGTCAGTATGTTGTAGCCAGCGAGACCTGTGCGCTTGACTCGGTTGGTGCGACCTTTATTCGTGAACTTCGCCCCGGCGAGATTATGGTATTCTCCTCGGATGGCATAACATCTATAACCGACCATTGTGACAAGGTGCCCGAGAGACTCTGTATATTCGAGTACCTCTACACCGCGCGCCCTGACTCGGTTATCGCCGATCGCTCGGTACAGTCGGCGAGAAAGAGGGCAGGAGCCCTGCTCGCCAAGGCGCATCCCGTTGAGGCAGATGTGGTAGTCGGTGTGCCCGATTCGGGACTTGATGCCGCACTTGGATATGCCGAGGAGTCGGGAATACCTTACGCAATAGGACTCATAAAGAACAAATACATAGGCCGAACCTTTATTGCCCCCGGGCAGAACGTTCGCGAGGATAAGGTGAGAATAAAACTCAACCCCGTATCCTCTGCCGTCAAGGGCAAGCGTGTGGTTTTGGTTGATGACTCGATAGTAAGAGGAACGACCTGTGCAAGAATCGTTCGCCTGTTCCGTAATGCGGGCGCTACCGAGGTTCATCTTCGTTCTTCTGCTCCGCCTTTCCTTAATCCCTGTTACTACGGCACCGACATCGACTCCAAGGAGGCGCTCATTGCCTGCCACCACACGGTCGACGAGATAGCGAAAATAGTTGGCGCGGACTCTCTTGGCTACCTTCTTCTTGAAGATGTAGAGAAGATTGCCGAGGGTAGCACCTGCGGTGGCTTCTGCACCGCCTGCTTCGACGGAAAATATCCCACCGAGGCCCCCACAATAATCAAAAACAAATTTGACAATAAAATTTCAGAAAGTGAGAAATGAACCGTGAAAAATTCGAAATCCGAAAGTTACGCAGCAGCAGGTGTTGATATCACCGCTGGTTACAAGGCAGTCGAACTTATGAAGGCCCATATTGCAAGGACTGTTACCGCAGGTGCGGACACCGATATTGGAGGCTTTGGCGGTCTTTTCGAGCTTGACCTTGAGGGCCTTGGCATGACCAAGCCCGTGCTTGTTTCGGGCACCGACGGTGTTGGAACCAAGCTTAAAATCGCTTTCCTTATGGACAAGCACGATACCGTTGGTATCGACTGTGTGGCAATGTGTGTAAACGACGTAATCTGCGTTGGCGCAAAGCCCCTCTACTTCCTTGACTATATTGCCTGTGGCAAGAACGTTCCCGAGAAAATCGCAGATATCGTAAAGGGTGTGTGCGAGGGCTGTGTGCAGTCGGGTGCGGCTCTTATCGGCCGCGAAACTGCCGTGATGCCCGGCTTCTACCCTGTGGACGAGTACGACCTCGCTGGCTTTGCTGTCGGTGTAGTTGACAAGACAAAGGTTCTTGATAAGACCAAGATGCAGGCAGGCGACGTTATAATCGCTATCCCCTCCAGCGGCGTTCATTCCAACGGCTTCTCGCTCGTTCGTAAGGTCTTTGATATTGAGAACTGCGACCTTAAGAGCCCAAGAGCCGAGCTCGGTGGCAAGAGCCTTGGCGAAACCCTCCTTACCCCCACCAAGATTTATGTAAAGCCTATGCTCGCTCTCTTTGAGAACGTAACAGTTAAGGGTGTTTCCCACATCACAGGCGGTGGCTTCTACGAGAACATTCCTCGAAGCTTCCCTAAGGGCCTTGGCGCGAAAATCAACAAGGCGGATGTTAGAATCCTTCCTATCTTCGACCTTATCGCAAAGGAAGGCGGTATCCCCGAGAGAGATATGTTCAACACCTTCAATATGGGTGTTGGTATGGCTGTTGTCGTATCGAAGGAAGAGGCAGCTACCGCTCTTGAAATCCTGAAGGCACAGGGCGAGGATGCATACATACTCGGTACTGTTGTAGAGAGTGACGAGGGCGTTATCCTATGCTAAAAGCAAAGATAGCTGTGCTTGTTTCGGGTGGTGGCACAAATCTTCAGGCGCTGATAGATGCCGAGAAAAGCGGCATTATTAACTCTGGCGAGATAGTCCTTGTCCTTTCCAACAAAGAGGGCGCGTATGCCCTCGAGCGCGCGAAGAATGCAGGAATTGACACCCTGACTATCGTGAAGAAGGACTGTATAGACCAGGCGGATTTTGAGGGGAAGATTATCGATGCCCTTGATAGCAGAAAGATCGATATTATAGTCCTTGCAGGATTTATGAGCATCCTTTCCGAGAATTTTACAAGACACTATGAAGAGCGCATTATAAATGTGCACCCCTCCTTGATTCCTTCATTCTGTGGCAAGGGCTTTTACGGACTCCGCGTCCACGAGGCCGCCCTTGAATATGGGGTAAAGGTCAGCGGTGCTACTGTCCATTTTGTAAACGAGATACCCGACGGTGGCAGGATAATTATGCAGCGTGCGGTAGAGGTCAGAGAGGGCGACACCCCCGAAACCCTGCAAAGACGCATAATGGAGGAGGCAGAGTGGAAAATTCTCCCCCTCTCCTGCGAGCTGGTATGTAAAGAAATAGTCGACAAGTCGAACAAATAATCTGTGAGGTAAGTATGAACATTTACGAGATAAATAACATTGAGAACCTCCTCGCTCCCAATCCCTATCCGGGCAGAGGAATAGTTGTTGGCAAGAGTGCCGATGGCAAGAACGCGGTGATAGCCTACTTTATCATGGGTAGAAGCGAAAACTCCCGCAACCGTGTATTTGTAGAGAAGGAGGGGGCGGTGTTTACTGAGCCTTACGATTTCTCCAAGGTGGAGGACCCCTCACTTATCATCTACGCGGCAATAAGAGAGTACGAGGACAAGCTTATCGTTACCAACGGTGACCAGACCGACACTATTTTTGAGAGTGTAAAGGCAGGTAAGTGCTTCCGCCACGCATTAAGACAGCGCGAGTTTGAGCCTGATAGCCCCAACTTTACCCCTCGTATTAGTGCTATGCTCGGCTTTAAGGACGGCGATTTTACATACGAGATGAGCATTCTCAAGAGTGCCGATGCCCTTGGTACCGCTTGCAACAGATACTTCTACGAGTATGTGCCTCTTGCGGGACTTGGTCACTTCATCCACAC
>JAZSMN010000122.1:0-9407 GCA_045535925.1 Eubacteriales bacterium | reverse complement strand
AATATAACCGATAATAGATGAAAGGCGGATGAAAATGCAAGCGATTAAAACTGTTTCGTTAGTCAAACGGTATGGGAATTTTACCGCAGTTGATAACCTTAATTTAGAGGTAGAAAAGGGAGAACTTTTCTCTCTTCTTGGGGTAAATGGCGCGGGCAAAACCACCACTATAAAGATGCTCTGTTGTTTGGCGAGGCCGAGCGAGGGCGATGCCCTTGTGGGCGGGTATAGTATTGTCAGCGAGCCGCAAAAGGTCAAGAGGCTTATAGCCGTGTCACCACAACAGACGGCGGTGGCGCCAGGACTTACTGTAAGAGAAAATCTCGAACTTATGACAGGAATTTACGGCTTCTATGGGGAGGATGGCGACACAAGAGTGCTGCAAATGTCAAAAATGTTTGCTTTAGATACCGTACTTGACAAGAGGGCGGGCAAACTCTCGGGTGGATATACTCGACGGGTAAGTATCGCGATGGCCCTGATATGCGAGCCCGAGATTTTGTTTTTAGACGAGCCTACTCTTGGCCTTGATGTCATAGCAAGGCAGGACCTTTGGGAGGTTATTCGCTCTCTGAAGGGCAGGGTGACGGTCATTTTGACTACACATTATATGGAGGAGGCAGAGGCACTCTCTGACCGAATTGGGATAATGAAAGGCGGCAGACTTCTTGTCTTGGGCACGGCCGAACAAATAAAAACAAGGGCGAAAAAAGACAGTTTTGAAGAGGCCTTTATTTCTATTGTCAAGGAGGGGGAAGTATGAGAATGCTCACCTTTAGCAAAAGATGTTTAAAGGAAATTTTGCGCGACCCCCTCACCCTTGGCTTTGGCCTTGGATTTCCTCTTGTTTTGCTCTTGCTCTTAAGCGCTCTGCAGGCAAATATCCCGGTCGACCTTTTCAAGATTGGCACCCTAACCCCCGGAATAAGTGTGTTTGGTCTATCATTTATTACTCTATTTTCTGCGACACTTATAGCCAAGGACCGCGAGAGCGCACTCCTACAAAGGCTTTATACCACACCCCTTACGGGTTTTGATTTTATAATGG
Source organism: Eubacteriales bacterium (assembly GCA_045535925.1). Lineage (GTDB taxonomy): Bacteria > Bacillota > Clostridia > Oscillospirales > CAG-272 > UBA1740. The sequence continues at coordinate 8,359 of JAZSMN010000122.1, read as the reverse complement.
GATATATGCTCCCAATTCTGCCTGTTGCGATAGCGCAGACTGTGGTCTGCTATCTCTTTGCTATCCCTCTTGGACTTTCGGTTAGCATCAATATCCTTTATGCGGCTCTGGGTATAATTCCTATCTCGATTTTCAATATCTCGCTTGGACTTTTGTTTGGCAGTATTTTGAGCGTCAAACAGGTCGGCGGCATATGTGGTGCCCTGCTTACAAACCTGTCCGCTTGGCTTTCGGGTGTCTGGTTTGACCTAAAGTTGGTGGGTGGCTTCTTTGAAGGGATAGCCGACCTTTTGCCCTTTGTCCACGCGGTCGAGATGGAAAAGGCCCTGCTTTGTGGCGACTTTGCTTTGGCCTTGTCGCATCTTTTACCGATAATTCTATACAGCGCCGCCACGATGGTGGTCGCAATATTGCTATTCTTAAGACAAATTAAAAAACAGTAAGGATAAAAAATGAAGTACAAACTTATTATTGACAGGGAAGCCGAGGAGGAAATCCTGGCGATAGTGCACGCACCGTCCTCGCTAACGGCGGCGATAGAGGACCTTGTATACAGTTACAAGGGCGCGGATTATATCATCGGCTATCGTGAGGAAGAGATGCGCAAGCTCTCCTTTGGTGATATTGAATGTATCACCGTAATCGACAGAAGGGTGGTAGCCATAGACGAGGGGGGCGGCCGTTATACCCTCAAGGACAGGCTTCGTGATTTAGAGGAGATTTTGCCCTCTTATTTTATTCGGATAAACAAATCCACCCTTGCCAACGAGAACAGTATTTTGCGCTTTGACGCGGTGTTTAACGGTGGCGTGGATGCGGTATTTCGTTGTGGCTATCGAGAGTATGTTTCCAGAAGATGCTTTGCACAGATTAGAAGGAGGTATGAGGGGATATGAAAGGCTTTGTTTTGGATTTTCTTCGTCGAGGGGTGTGTGCTATGGGCTTTGGCCCTATTGTCCTCGCGGTGCTATATTTTACTCTCTACCAAAGCGGAGTTGTTGACACCCTCACCGCCACCGAGGTGTGCGTTGGCATCTTCTCTTTGAGCCTGCTCGCCTTTATCGCGGGTGGACTAAATGCCTTGTACCAAATCGAGAGGCTTCCGCTTATGCTGGCGATTTTGATACACGGGGTGGTACTATACGTCGGTTATCTCGTTATATATTTACTTAACAATTGGCTCGAGTGGGGGATAATACCTATTATAGTATTTTCGGCAATTTTCGCGGTGGGATTTGTTGTAATCTGGGTTATTATCTACTCGATAGTAAAAAGAAATACAGAGAGCCTCAACGAAGCCTTTAACAAAAAAAGACAAAGTGAATGAAGAGAGCCCTCGCGGCCAAGTGATTATCTGTAAGGAAGTCACAGAGCAAGCGAGGGCTTTTTAATATAGGTTGAAAAACAAACAAGAGTATGATATAATAGCCTTATCAATACATGGGATTTCACCCGCTTTTAGAAAGGGGAAAAATGGGCATCTTATTATCTATATTCCTGTCAATGCTCAAGATAGGTTGCTTTGCCTTTGGCGGCGGATATGCAATTATAGCGCTGCTGGAAAACGAATTTATAGCTAAACGGAATTGGATAGACAAGGACGAGTTTTTAGATGTGGTTGCCATAGCAGAAAGCACACCTGGGCCTATCGCTATCAATGTGGCGACTTACATAGGGTATAAGTTAAAGGGCACGCTCGGAGCAACCGTTGCCACGGTAGGTATGTGTCTGCCGTCCTTCGTCTTAATGTATATTGTTTCTCTGTTTTACGAGCGGTTTATGGAGATTACCCTTGTGGCGGCAGCATTCAAGGGGATACAGATATGCGTGGTATATCTTATTGGCTCGGCAGGTATAAAGGTGCTTAAAAATATGAAGAAAACGCCGCTTAATATCATCATCTTTTCCTTTACCTGTCTTGGTATGCTCCTCGCCTCGCTGTTTGGTCTTGAGGTTTCGTCGGTGTGGTTTATCCTTTTTGCCGGCATTGTGGGGCTCTCCCTGTTCTTTATCAAGAGTGTTAAAGCAAAGGGAGGGGACAAGTGATGATTTATCTAACATTGTTCTTGACCTTTTTGGAGGTTGGTGCCTTTGCCTTTGGTGGGGGATATGCGATGCTTTCGCTTATCGGCGATGCGGTGATAAAGTACGGCTGGATGAGTGAAGAGGAGCTGCTTAACTTTGTAGGTGTAGAGACGGTAATCCCTGGTCCGATTGCGGTAAATATGGCGACCTACATTGGCTATGAGCAGGGCGGATTTTTTGGCGCACTTGTGGCTACTATTGGTGTGGTGCTCCCATCCTTTGTGGTCATTATACTTGTGGTCTCCTTAATAAAAAATCTGCTAAAGTACCCACCTGTCAAGGCGTTTATTGGTGGCATGCGCCCAGCCCTTGGTGGACTTATTACCTCGGTGGCTATTTCGATGGGACTGGTGGTTTTCTTCGGCATTGACGGGATAGAGAATATTTCCTTCTCTCTCGATTGGCGCTCCTTTGTTATTCTTGCGGTGGTGATTTTGATACCGATTTTATACAAGCGGCTGAAGAAAAAGGAGCTTTCCTCGATTTTGCTCGTTGTAATTTCGGGTATGCTTGGTATTTTGCTGTTCGGATTTTCAGGGTAGCCGATTTAAGAGCTATGCTTACAACCCAATAAATATTTCTATTAAACGAGGGCTGACATCTGTCAGCCCTCGCCGTTTTTGTCAGTACACAGATTTTCGTATGCGGCAATGGTGGCGAGCGTGTCGCCAAGCTGTACAAACAGGCCCGCAACCAACGCAAGCTCATCTATGCTTAAATCACAGGCAATGGCGTTTGCCAGCACGGTTATAGCCCCTGTTACTTCAAGTGCGTTTGTTCCTTTTCTCATAGCTTTACCTCGTTTATATGTAGTTAGCACCCCGCTATTTCAATGGGGTGCTTTTGTCTTATCTCTGCCTTCGGCTTTTGTTATACCTCTACCTCTGGTTTTTGTTATATTCCACCTTCTGTTTTGCCAGTATATGCATACCTCACTCGTTTGGATAAAGGGTAAGCTTGTCATCCTCCTTGGTGTATAGACCGAGCAAAATCTCCGAGGGGCTGGTATACCCTTGGTTTTTAAGCTGTTTGCTTAGCCACTTTTCGTCCCTGCCGAGTCTTTTTAGGTTTTCGCCCATTACTTGGCCGTCCATTATGACCTCGGCGGCAATATAAGTGGGGCTTGCCACAACTTTAAGCTCTTTTGGGGTGGCGGGGCGATTTGCCGCCCTGGGCAGAATAGAGAGCTTGCCATTGTGCTCGAAGATTGCCGTCTGTATTTCGGACAGGTCAAAATACCCCTGCTCTCGGCATAACAGCATAAACTCGGACAGGTCCAGCTTTGCCTTTTTTAGGTTCTCGCGGTAGAGCCTGTCCCCGTCCAGCAAAATGGTGGGTGTTCCGTTGATATATTTTCTTGTTTTTGGGGCTTTACGGGCTATTAAATTTAACACGGTTGACACCAAACCGTAGACCACCAGTGCCACAAGGGGCTTGTAGGGTTCTTCCAGCTCGGTGGCCAGCTCTGCTCCTATCGAGCCTATGGTAATCCCCGAAACATAGTCAAAAAAGTCCAGCTGGGCTACCTGCTTGTGACCCATAATTTTCGTGATAACAAACAGAGCCGCCACCGATAATAGCGCGGTCAATATGACCTTGATAAAATCCATTTTGCCCCCTCCAGACCGAAAAATTCAGGTTTGCCTTAATGAAAAAAGAACTACAAATTAGGATATATTTATATAATTAAGCCAGTAAATCCAGCAGCTGTTCGACATTCTTTTTGCCGAAAGAGATAGTTTGGTCGTTTATCACAACACAAGGCACGCTCATAACATTGTACTTGCTTTTGAGCTCTTCAAAGTGGTTTAGGTCAAAAACCTCTGCACCTATATTTTTGTTTAACGCGGCAATTTTTTGTGCCGCCACCACCGTATCGGGGCACATAGTACAGGAAAGTGATACAAGCACCTTGATGTTTGTAGGGGAGTCTATTTTTTCAATTCTCTTTTTCGTCCCTTCGTCGATAGCCTGCCCGGGACCTACCGCGTTGTAGATTCCCAGGACAAAGGAGGTAAACTCGTGCCCGCCGGGTACACCGTGGAAGGAAAGCCCGCTTTCTTCTCTGTCAGGGTAGCAAATCTTTACACAGGGTGCAAAATCCGAGGGTGCGTTTTCCTCTTCTGTCTGCAGGCTAATCTTGTCGGTTAAAAGCGAGAGCTCTCGCATATAGTGAAGGAGCTCTTTCGACACATCGCGATTATCCAGCGAGAGCTTTAATATTGCACTGCCGTCCATACGTTCAAACAGTGTTTTAAGCTGTTTTTTCATATCAGGGGAGAGAAGCTCGCCCGTGTCCGCGCCCGTATCTGGGGTGCTTTCTTCCTCTTCCACCTCTATGCCTTTTGCTACGGGTGGGGTGGGTATAATCCCTGTTTTTCGCTGTATTTCTCCCACGTATTTTTCAAGCTCTGTGGCCGCAAGCGCGCCGTCACCTGTGGCTGTGACAACCTGGCGAAGCGGTTTAATGCACACATCCCCCGCTGCATAAACACCCCCAATATTCGTTTGCTGCTCCGAGTCGGTTATAATATATCCCTGTTGGTTTAGCTCTACTGTGCCCCTTATAAATTCTGTATCGGGTGTGTACCCTGCAAAAACAAACACGCCAAAGCTGTCGCCATTTTCTTCCATGTATTCGGTAACAAGACCGGTCTTTGTGTTTTTGTAGCGAATATAGTTAAGTCCTCTGTCCCCAGACACCCTCTCGACCACCGAGTTGTTTATAATACTTATCTTTTCGTGTTTTTTCGCTTGTTCTGCGACCGCCGCCGCACAGGTGAAGTCTTCGCTACGCATTATAATTGTGATATGCCTTGCAAACTTGGTAAGAAAAACGCTTTCCTCTGCCGCGGCATACCCACCACCAATGACAAAAACCTCTTTCCCTGTGAAAAACTCTCCGTCACAGGTGGCACAGTAGGCAACACCTCGCCCCTTGTACTCTTCCTCGCCCTCAAAACCGACAGACCTCGGGTGTGCTCCGGTAGCGAGCAAAATACCAAGACAGTAAAACTCGCCCTTGTCGGTGCTTACCGTCTTTATATCCCCACCCGTGTCAAGTTTTTTTGCCTCTGCGAGCAAAAATTCTGCCCCAAAGCTCTCGGCTTGCAGCCTGATAGTTTCGGTTAGCTCCTTTCCGCTTACCTTTTTCAGTCCCGGGTAGTTTACCACCTCGTGGGTTATGGTAATCTGTCCACCAAATGCCTCTTTTTCAAGCACAAGAACTCTGTATCTCGCCCGTGCAAGATAGAGCGCCGCGGTAAGTCCCGCAGGGCCTCCACCTATAACTACTACATCATAGAGTCTTTTTTTGTCGTATTTTTCGGGTTTCATTAGAGTTGACCTACAAGATCGAGGCTGGGTTTGAGAGTTTCGGCTCCCGGCTTCCAGTTTGCGGGGCATACCTCGTCACCGTGAGCGTGTACAAACTGGCAGGCCTGCACCTTTCTTAACAGCTCCTCCGCACTTCTTCCCACATTTCCTGCCGAAATTTCATAGCCCACGATTTTTCCCTCGGGGTTGATTATAAAGGTTCCGCGCTCGGCAAGACCATCCGCCTCTATCAAAACCTCAAAATCCTTCGAGATTGCGTGGGTAGGGTCGGCAAGCATAGGATAGTTTATTTTTTTAATTCTTGGGGAGGCATCCTGCCAGGCCTTGTGGACAAAGTGCGTGTCGGTAGAAACCGAGTATATTTCGCACCCTATATCCTTAAACTGCTGGTATTTTTCTGCCAGGTCCTCAAGCTCTGTGGGACATACAAAGGTAAAATCTGCGGGGTAGAAGAAAAATACACTCCATTTTCCGAGTATATCGTCCTTGGAAAGTGTTTTGAAGTCACCACCGTGAAATGCATGAGCCTTAAAGTCCGAAATTTCTTTGTTAATCATTGACATAACAAAATCTCCTTTTCTTTTTTTGAGGTCGCCCTCTTTCAAGAGAAATTATACCCATTTTAAAAATAAATAATTCAGAAAAAAATGGTTATAATACAAAATGCAAAAATCATAAAAGGAGACAATCATGGAAAGGACAAATTCTAAATCCTATCTTTTAGGCTTTATCCCCTATGCGTTTGCCGCTTTCCTGATAGGTATAATCGGTGGCTTTACAACCGTGCTCGGGCCTGCGTTTGTCAGGGATTTGGGTTTGGCATATAATAACACGACCTGGACAGCTCTTGCAATGTCCATTTCTACCGCCACCTTTGCGCCTATTCTTGGAAAGCTCGGTGATGCAATAGGAAGGCGAGTAACCCTGCTTCTCGGAATTTTAACATTTATTCTCGGAAACATTATGACGGCGATAGCGCCGTCGCTTTGGTTTATGCTTATTGCGAGGTTTGTCGTCGGAATAGGAAGCGCGGCGGTCGCCCCCGTGGTTATATCCTATATAATCAGCGAGTTTCCGCAGGATAAGGTTTCGGGCGGCTTTTCGCTTTATATGTTAATATCAAGCGCGGCGGTTATCTTTGGTCCAACTCTTGGCGGCATTATCATAGAGTGGCAGGGTTGGCGATTTATAATGTGGGTGTGCGTTTTAATCTCTGCACTTGTATTTTTGGTTTGCCTGATAACCAACAAGGAGAGAAACTTTAAGAAAAAAGCCCTGTCCGATTTTGACGGTCTTGGTAGTCTGTTCGTTTTGCTGTTTTTCAGTTTGTTGCTTTGTATTCCCTCATTTGGTCAGAATTTCGGGTGGGCGTCGGTTGGATTTATCACGGTTTTGATTGCCGCCGCCGTGTCGCTGGTTATACTGATATATGTGGAAAAAAGAGCAAAAACCCCTCTGCTCGAGGCGAGCTTTATGCTGCGCCGGTCGTTTATACTATCTGTTCTGGCGCTTTTCCTCACCCAGGGGCTTATGCAGGCTAATATGACAAATATTATTGTCTTTGTAAACTATACGCAGCCCGAAAACACGGTAATATCGGGGTATGCTATCTCGATTATGTACCTGGGAATGTCGCTTGGCTCTATCCTACTTGGGCCTCTTGCCGACAGGTTTGAGCCAAAGCGTATCTTGACCGTATCATTCATTGTCACGGCTATCGGCTCTCTTTTGATGTTCCTGTTTTCGCCATCGACCTCGGCTATTTTGCTTGCATCGTCGCTCGGTATTTTAGGCTTCGGTCTTGGCGCTAACGCCACCATTTTTATGAGGGTTGTCCTGTCGGATATCTCTGTCAAAAGAGCGGGAAATGCAACGGGAATATACGGTCTGTTTCGCGACCTTGCCGCCCCCTTTGGCGTTGCGGTTTTCGTCCCGTTGTTTACCAATAGTATAACCTCGGGTATCGCCGCTGGAGGGAGCGAGGTAGTATCGGCTGTAAACTCAATAAAAATGTTGGCTATGGCAGAAATTATTTGTATTGCCGTCGGAATAATAGCGGTATTGCTGTTGCCGAAAATTCATAATGGAAAGGAAAATATAAATGAAGTTAAAGGATAAAGTAGTGATTGTCACCGCCTCAACGAGAGGAATAGGGCTCGCCATAAGCGAGGAATGTGCCAAAGAGGGTGCAAAGGTTTATATGGCGGCAAGAAATCTTGAAAGAGCAGAGGGAGAGGCAAAACGGCTAACCGACAGGGGTTATTCGGTGAAATGCGTCTACAACGACGCGAGCGTGTCCGACTCTTACTCGTCAATGGTAGAGGAGGTTGTCAAGGACGCGGGGCGAATAGACGTCCTTGTAAACAACTTTGGCACGTCAAATCCAAAGCGCGACTTGGATATTTCAGCAACCGATGCCGACGTTTTTTTAGACACGGTCACCTTGAATTTAAGAAGTGTGTTTTTGGCAAGCCAATGTGTATACAAATATATGAAAGAAAAGGGCGGCAGTATAATAAACATCTCCTCGGTCGGCGGAATTGTTCCCGACATTTCGCAAATCGCCTACGGTACTTCAAAGGCGGCGATAAACTATCTTACTAAATTGATAGCCGTCCACGGGGCAAAGGACGGTATTCGGTGTAACGCGGTGCTTCCGGGAATGACGGCAACCGATGCGGTAACCGAAAATTTAAGCGACGCGTTCAAGGAGTTTTTCTTAAAACACATCCCCATTGGACGAATGGGACTGCCCGAGGAAATCGCCGCCGCCGTGGTCTATTTTGCAAGCGATGACTCTGCCTACACCACAGGACAGATTTTGACCGTTTCGGGCGGCTTTGGTCTTGCAACCCCCTTGTACGGAGATTTTAGAGATAAGGCGGATAGAAGATAAACAAAAAGCCGATTTTTCAAGATGAATAGTACAGAGTGAGGG